>DNJW01000287.1:0-5355 GCA_003488965.1 Lachnospiraceae bacterium
CCTGTCATATCTGCTGTCTAAGGAGGGCTGTAAGGTCGCATTGATTGACTTTGACGGGCAGAGGCACACAACGAAACTATGTGGAGTAACCACACCGGAGCAGCTTTCCGTGACAATCTATGATATTTTGAAGTGTATTGTGATGAATGAGGAATTACCGGACAAGGAGTCCTACATGATAAGGACGGAGACAGGAGTAGACTTAATTCCGGCGAATAACAAGCTGGATAACTTTGACAAGCTGATGTGTGACACGGATTTTGCAGAATACAAGCTGAAAGAGTTTGTGGACACCATTAAGGAGCAGTATGATTATATCCTCATTGACGGGATGCCAAAGATGGGGACAGCCATGATAAACGTGATGATATGTGCTGACAGCCTGATTATTCCGGTACAGTCGGAAACGCTGGCGGTGGAGGGAATGGCAGAGTTTTTAAGGGCTTTCCACAGAATCAAGAGCCACGCAAATGCCAGACTGGAAATCGAAGGAATACTTATCACCATGGATAATGAACGTACAAGGGTATCAAAGCGTGTGAAAGCGCAGTTACAGCAGGCACTTGGGGAAAAAGTGCGTATCTTTACGAACAGTATTCCCCGGTCTATTAAAGTGCCGGAGGCTGTGGAGTATTTGCACGATTATGACGAAATAAGAAGCGAGGTAACCAATATGACCCAGTTTGAGATGAAGCAGTTAGCATATCAGTCACAGTTAAAGAGCAGAGCATTACAGGTACTTTTATATTTGATTGACCGGGCAAATAAGGAGCAGACCTGTTTTCCGGCAGTTTCGACTATCGGCAGGGAATTACATATCAGCATATCAACAGTTAAACGTGCCATGCGTGAGCTGGTGGAAGCTGGATATGTGAAAAAGGAAAGCCGTTTCCGTGAGGGAAACAGGGGGCAGACTTCCAATCTGTATACGCTATTCTTTACTGAGGACAGAGCAGAGCAGCAGAAAGAGAATGAAGAAATACAGCAGGAAGAAGAGCCTGTCAATGTAAGTGAAAAGCATATGGAGAAAGAAGAACAATTTGAGAATACGAAGAATTGCGCGGGAGAATCTTCTGTTTATGTAGATGTGACCGGGGGAGGGGGGGTCAAAATGACACTACCTTGAACTCCCAATTTAACCAAGAACTAAAAGGCGAAAAAGAAGTATTTAGAAAACCTAAATTATTTCAAGTCCTTGGTAATGCCCTTTCTTTTTGCTTTATCCAGACTGCCCGCCATGTGTGTCTGTTTGGTGCCAGGAAAACAGTAACGCATAATGGCATCTTTGCCGTATCTGAGCCGAATGAAATCAATGCAGTTATCCCAGCTTCTGAACTTGTCCGCATCCCATGTGTCAAAAAGGGAATACTGGTACATGGCGTTCCCGTTTGATTTAGAAATGAAGATAGGAAAATAATTTTCTAAATTTAGTGCTATTTACAATAAAGTGTTTAAAATTACAATAAATATCGGCTTGGGCATGGTATCCTTTGTACAGTATTTTATAAAAACTTTAAAATAATGTATCAACTGCCAAAGGAGGAACAATGAAAAAGATATCATTAAACCATGATTGGCTGTTTGCCAAAGGATCAATTACAATGATGGAAATGTTCATGGGAAGCGGAGAAAAAATCAGTAATGTTGATTTGCCCCATGATGCAATGATTTATCAGGAGAGGGTAAAGACTACGGCAAATGGACATCAGACCGGATTCTATCCGGGAGGAGAATATACTTATATCAAACAGTGGGATGTTCCGGAGGAATGGAAAGATAACACAATAATCTTGGAGTTTGAGGGTGTAGCAGATACCTGTCGTATTTATTTGAATGGAGACTTTGCAGGTGCAAACTACAACCCATATAATAGTATTTTTGTGGATGCCACAAATCATTTGAGATATGGCCAAATGAACGAGATTAAGGTGGAAGTGTGCAGCATCGAGCAATCCAGCCGCTGGTACAGCGGCGCAGGGCTGTACCGTCCAGTGAATGCCTGGGTGGGTGGATTGGTATATATTCCTGTCCAGGGGGTACATATTGCCACAAAGGAAGCGGATGAGGAAAATGCCGTTGTGGAGGTGGAAATTCCCGTTTGTAACAGGGCTCTATTTCCAGTTGAGGTTCAGTTGGAGGTGATTCTGGCGGATGCGGATAAAACGGCAGTGACAAAAGAGCATGCTCAGGTTACGGCCTTTGGACAAAGTACCCAGATATGTAGCATGCGTTTAACGGTAGAGCATCCTGCCCTTTGGAGCGACGAGACCCCCAATCTGTATACCTGTGAAATTGCAGTCAGAGAAGAAAAAAACATAGTGGACAGTGTGTTCATTCCTGTAGGAATCCGAACGCTTGGATTGAATGCAAGGCAGGGGCTGGTGGTCAATGGAAAGGCTGTAAAGCTTCGTGGTACCTGTATCCATCATGATAATGGAATCATCGGTGCGGCAACCTTCCCGGATGCAGAATACCGCCGCTGTATGCAGATGAAGGAAGCCGGATTTAATGCACTTCGGAGTGCACATCATCCTATGAGCAAGGCTATGCTGGATGCCTGTGACCGTCTGGGAATGTATGTTATGGATGAACTGACTGATGTCTGGACACGGATAAAAAATGAACATGACTACGCAAACTATTTTTCCGGTTGCTGGAAACAGGATGTGGAAAACATGGTAGAAAAGGATTACAATCATCCAAGTGTTATTATTTACTCTACAGGGAATGAGATACCTGAAGCCGGTACAGCCTATGGCGCGGAGTGGAACAGAAAAATTCATGGAGAAATCAAGCGTCTGGATTCCCTTCGTTATACAACAAATGGTATCAACGGGCTGATGGCAGGAGCAGATAAGATGGGAGAGATTATCAGCCAGGCCAGCGGGATCTCCCCGGAACAGCTGGCGGTCATGCAGGAGTCTGGGGAGGCGAATGATAAAAAACAGGCGGGTGCAGATGCAGTGAATGGAATGGCAGAGGTTATGGTAGGGCCGTTGGCGGATGCCATTGCCACCAGCCCAGTATTGGAAGGGTTGATTGGAGAATTTGCTGCTGTTACAGATATCACAGGGTATAACTATCTGACTGCGCTTCATGAGGAAGAACATAGAAGGCATCCGAATCGTGTGGTTTTGGGAACAGAGACATTTCCGGCAGATATTGTACACCTCTGGGATGTAGTAAAGCGCAATCCTCATGTTTTGGGCGATTTTACATGGACCGGATATGATTATCTGGGAGAGGCCGGATGCGGAGTATTCCATTATGACGGCGGAGCGAATTTTTCGGCTCATTGGCCGGATCGTCTGGCGGGAATTGGTGATATTGATATTTTGGGGGATCGGAAGCCTATCAGTTTTCTGCGGCAGGCGGTGTTTGGCAAGGGGAATAAGCCATCCATAGGCGTGCTTCGGATGGACAGGGCGGATCAGACAGCAGGAAAAACTCCCTGGATGTGGAAAGACAATATTGCAAGCTGGACCTGGAATGGATATGAAGGAAAAACCGCCAGTGTGGATGTCTATGCCAATGCAGAGGAAGTGGAATTGTTTTTAAACGGAAAAAGCTTCGGGAGACAGTCGGTTTGTGGAACATACATTGCTACTTATTATGTTCCTTATCAGCCCGGAAGATTGGAAGCCGTCAGTTATGTGGATGAAAGCGAGACAGGGCGGACTATGCTTTTGACAGCCGGGAAAGTGGAACATCTATGTATTGAAGCAGATAGGCATATACTTCCGGCTGATGGAGAAAGCCTTGCTTTTGTAAAAATCAGATTAATGGATGCAGATGGAAACTGGAATAGGCAGCAGAAAACGGCAGTCACTGTAAAAGTAGAGGGAGCCGCCAGACTTCAGGGATACGGAAACGCTGATCCAAGCTGTGAAGGCAGTTATCAGGATAGTACATGGGAAACCTATGATGGAACTGTAATGGCTGTAATCCGGGCAGCCAGAGAACCAGGGGAGGCCAAAATCGTTATTTCTGCAGATCATTGCGCCGACGAAGTTGTTACACTACAGATAGTGTGAACGGAATGGGGCCAGTGTAATAGTTTCCAAAACAGAAAGAGTATCTTTTGCGATGCCAGGCAAAAGATACTCTTTTTAAATGGGCTTATGGAAGTTGTCTTGTTTGGTCGCGGTACTGTTTTGGTGTAAGTCCATATTTTTTCTTAAAAACATTCTGGAAATAGGATTGACTGGAAAAGCATAGGTAATTGCTTATTTCGCTCAATGCCTTATTAGAATAAGTCAGTAGGCTTTTTGCTTCTTCCAGTTTACACCGCATGATAAAGCGGCTGACATCAAATCCTAATTCTTTTTTAAATTTTTCACAAAGATAAGAACGGCTTTTTCCGATATGTTCTGCCACATCGCTCACCTGAATCGGATCGTTGATGTGTTGGGTGATAAATTGAATACATTCAAAGATTTCCTGTGACATTCCCCGTGGAATTTTATTTTTGGCAACCCTCTCTGTGAAATCTATGATCATGGAGTATTCCAACGCTGAAATATAGGAGATATCCTGTGTATGTTCACAGTCCTGAATATAGACGTCAGCAAGCTGATAAGCCTGCTCCATATCCATACCGCCTTCAATCGCACTTCGTGTGGCAAGGGCAACGGAGGTAATAAAAATGTTTTTTTCCTGGCGAAGGGCATTATCTGCCATTGTACCGGCAGAAAGTTCTACTGCATTCTGCAAAAGGGATTCAACCTTTTTAACATCACCGGATTGAATATATTGCATCAGCTTACGTTCAAAATGGTAAGTATTATGGTAGTTTCGGTTTTCTTTTGATTCGTAAACCTGTTCGGAATGAAGGCTCGAAAATGTGTGGATCAGATTGGAGTCGTCCAGATTAAAATGCTGGTTGATATCAAGCTTTTTATCATTGAGACACAGTTGCAGATAAGCAAGTGTGTTGAGGAACCGCGGAAAAGAGACAGAAGGCGTGCTGATAAGAAACTGTGCAATATCCTGTTTGTATTCCAGACTGACTGCCCATTCTTTCATAAAGTTGCGGATAGTAAAGTCTGAGGATGGTGTGCTAAATACGGGGCCCACGAGAATAAGGCAGCCGCTGTTTTCTACTTCCATATATCCAAGATAACTGAAGGATGGGGAGATAATGTAATCAGGACTTTTGGAAAAGTTCAAAAAACCAGGGAAAGAGGTGCCGAAGATATCCTGGTTTCCGAGAAGAGCAGGAAAGGAACAGCAGGAACCGGAAGGGATATCATAACAATGGATGGGGATGAAGGTGGTATCATAAAACAAGCGGCAAAATTCTTCTATATTCGTAATCATGAAATCTCCTTTTGTTTATCAATAGAATATGAATCC
>DNJW01000287.1:5618-11336 GCA_003488965.1 Lachnospiraceae bacterium
ATCCATTATAAACTCATTGTCTGTACGATTCAAGGATGAAATTACAATAATTCGTACAATATTGCAATAAATATAATGAGGCACATGGTATTTTAGAAATAGTTCAGAAAAAAGAAATGATTAAAACGGTATAAGAGGAAAGGAAAAGACAGGATGGAAGAGAAAAGAAACAAACCGATACTTTTCACTATGGGTCCGTTGGAATATGATTTTCATGATATTGACGGACTGTACTTTATGCTGGATCGCAGATTGTCAGGCTGCCTTGTTATGATGTGGGACAGTCCCATGAATCCGGAGATTACTGGGACTGCTACACTAGACGGAAAGCGGATAAACGGCCTTGTGAATCAGTATATGGAAGCAATGGGACGGATGTGGATTCTGGGAATTCCACTCCGAGGGTTAGTGACAGAATATGGGCGGGAGTATCAGCTTCATGTGGAGGGATTTCAGGATGCTGACGGCAACTTTATGACTCCTCAGGATTTCAGATTGAAAAGCATAGGAAAAGAAGAACCAAAACCGGAATATGCGGAGCATGAAAGGGTAGCGCTTAATGCGGCAAGGGAAGGCATCGTACTGTTGAAAAATGAAAATAACGTACTTCCAGTAAAAAAAGGAGAGACATTGAACCTGTTTGGCAAGGGAGTCCATGAATTCCGTATTAGCGCTGTAGGAGCAGGAAAAATTAATCCCCGGTACAGTATTAGCTTTGTGGAAGCTGTAAGGGAGAGCGAAGCTTATACGCTGAATGAAGGACTTGTGGAGTTTTACAGTTGTGACGAGGATTGCATTCCACCGGAAGAAATGCTCCAGCAGGCAAAGAAAGCATCGGATATGGCATTTGTTTTCCTGACGCGGGCGGCAGGAGAAAACCAGGACGCATCTTCGGAGAAAGGGGAGTTTTATCTTAGCAGCGAGGAGGAAGCGTTGCTGGGAAAAGTAAGTAAAACATTCGCAAAGACAGTTGTAATCCTGAATGTGGGTTATCCCATCGATATGACGTTTGTACAACGGTATCGGATTGCAGGGTTAATCTATCTTGGATTTGCCGGGATGTTTGCAGGGAAGGCACTTCTTGAAATCTTAATTGGAAAGGTAAACCCGTCAGGAAAGCTTCCGGATACCTGGGCGTTGGATTATTTGGATATTCCGTCATCCAGAAACTTTTATGATTCCAGAGACGGATCCAGGCTGGATACTAACGAAGAAATATATCTGGATACTTGCTATGAGGAAGATATCTATGTGGGGTACCGCTATTTTACTACATTCAAGCAGAAAGTAGCTTATCCCTTTGGATATGGATTAAGTTATACCAATTTTGAGATTTGTTCAGGAGATATCCGATATAACGGCGATAAAGTGAAATTTGAAGTCCATGTCAGGAATGTGGGAACATTATCTGGAAAAGAGGTTGTACAAGTATATGTGGGCAAACCGGAATCGGAACTGGAGCAGCCGGAAAGGGAATTGTGCTTTTTTGAAAAGACAAAGGAGCTTCTTCCGGGGGAAAGGCAGAGTATTTCCGTTCAGATACCAGTTCATATGCTTGTTTCCTATTCGGAAGAGAAGGCAGCATATGTCCTTTCGAAGGGACATTACCGTATATATGTAGGCAATAGTGTTCAGGCGCCGGAATGTGGAGAATTTGAGGTCGAAGAAGGAAGGATTGTCAAACAGGTAACCAATCTGTTGTCCGGCAGCTCCATAATGAAAATTCTTTCAAAAAAAGATCCGGAACACACATGGCCAGAAGGAAAATGCTCTGGCATAAATGGTAGCAGGACAACATTTTTGCCATATCAGAAAAGAAAGCATTATCATGTGGAATTTGACGGACAAGAACCGGAAAAGAAGATTTCCTTTGAAGAAGTGAAAAAAGAGCCTTCCCGCATATCCGAATTTGTAGCGCAGATGTCGCCACAAGATCTGGCACGCATCAGTATCTGCGCGTCAGCAGGATGGGGAATGGAGGGCATCGGGGAAGCGGGAAGCTTTTTTCAAATAGAAGGCTATGATTTCCCATATTTTCCAGTGAGTGATGGAAACAGTGGGGTGAATCTGAATGTCAGGAATATCGGAATGCCGTCAGGGGCTACCATCTGTGCATCCTTCAATAAAGAACTGTCCCGGGAGATTGGCCGTGTCATTGGCGAAGAGGCGAAGGCGTTGGGAATAAGGCTGGTTCTGGCACCGGCGTTCAATATACATCGGAATCCGTTGAACGGAAGACAGCCGGAATATTTTTCGGAGGATCCATATCTGTCCGGTATCATGGCGGGCTTTTATGCAGAAGGCCTGGAAGGGGCGGGAGTAGGAAGCTGCTACAAACATCTCATAGGAAACAATTGTGAATCCGCCAGAAAACGTAATCAGAGTATCATATCCGAACGCGCCATACGGGAAATTTATTTCCGGACATTTGAATATGCTATGGGAGTGCATATGCCGGCAAGCGTTATGACAGCGTACAATGCCGTAAATGGTTGCCCGACGGCGGCGGATGAGGAATTGATTCAGGGGCTTTTGCGTGAGGAAAATGGATTTGACGGTTTGGTGATGACAGACTGGACCACCTATGACAGTGTGGATGTGGCGACCATGGTTCAGGCCGGCAATTGCTGGATCACGCCGGGTTCAAATGACGATACCTATACAAGCAGGATATTGGAAGGGTTGGAAAACGGGACAATAGAAATAGAACGGCTTCGGGAGAATGTTGCCGCGCTGGTGCGGACCCTTGTCCGTTTTGTGTAAGAAAGAGAGGAAAAAGCATGATTAGAGATTTTATGGTCAATTATGGGAAAAATCCGCTTGGAATAGATGAAAAACCGCGTTTTTCATGGAAACTGGAGAGCAAGCGACAGAATGTAGTGCAGAAAGGATACCAGATTCAGGTGGCAAGTCAGGGAAATCTGGTCTGGGACAGCGGATATGTGGAGAGTGACCAATCTGTACTGGTATTTTATGGAGGTGGTGCGCTGCGCCCTATGACCTCCTATCAGGTGCAGGTCAGCGTTTGGGATAACTATGGGGAAATGGGGCAGGAATTGGAAGAATTTGAGACCGGGCTGATGCGGGAAGAAAACTGGCAGGCAAAATGGATTACCCATGAACTGCCTAGGGAGGAGACTGCCTGTCCTGTATTCCGGAAGGATTTTTCCATAAAGAAGAATGTGCGGGCGGCCAGATTGTATGCAACAGCGTGCGGTGTATATGAGGCCTGCATCAATGGACAAAAAGCTGGGGATGCGTTCCTTGCTCCGGGATGGACTTCTTATCATTACAGGATACAATATCAGACCTATGATATTACGCCGCTTCTTAGAGATGAGAACCAGATTGAGATCACAGTCGGAAACGGTTGGTACAAAGGCGAGCTTGGATTTGACGCAAGGCCTGACCATTATGGCGACCGGACAGCCCTTTTAGCAATGATCCGCATGGAATATGAAGATGGAGATGTCACATTTCTGGGGACAGATACCGACTGGGATGTTGCGCTGGGAGAAATCCGCTTTTCCGAGATATATCACGGGGAGGTTCAGGACTATACGGCAGGGAAAAAAATTTTAGGAAAAGCGGTTCTGTTTGATAAAGTCAATGAAATCGGGCGTATCGTTGCCCAGGAATCGGAACCTGTGCATGTGACAAAGCGTTTTTCTGTGCCGGAGAAGATTATCACCCCAAAGGGTGAGACGGTATTTGATTTTGGACAGAATATGGCCGGACTTGTGGAAATTCGATTGCCGGAGCTTGCAGGAGAAAAACTTGTAATCCGGCATGGGGAAACTTTGGATAAAGACGGGAATTTCTATACGGAGAACCTTCGGACTGCCAGATGTACCGATACTTATATTTATGGAAAGGAACAGGTAGGAATGACGGCAATGCCACATTTTACCTTCCATGGGTTCCGCTATATCTGTGTAGAAGGGGCGGTGGAGAATGTGGAAGCCGAAAATTTTACGGCCTGTGCCCTGCATACGGATATGGTGCGAACGGGCAGCTTTTCCACGGACAACAAGCTGGTCAATCAGCTGCAGCATAATATCCAGTGGGGACAGCGCGGAAATTTCCTGGATATTCCTACGGACTGTCCACAGAGAGACGAACGTCTAGGATGGACAGGTGATGCTCAGGTATTCTCCGGCACGGCTTCCTTTGGCTTTCATACGGCGGCTTTCTTCCGCAAATGGCTCCGGGATATGGCGGCAGAGACTTCAAAAGAGTGGGGAGTACCCCATGTGGTTCCCAATATTTTAGGGGAGCAGGCGGGAGCTGCGGCGTGGAGTGATGCTGCTACGATTATCCCATGGACGCTCTACCGGATTTATGGAGATAAAGAAATGCTTGCAGAACAGTTCCCGATGATGAAAGCCTGGGTAGACTATATTCATGCGAGAACATCGGAAAACGGATTATGGCAGACCGGTTTCCAGTATGGCGACTGGCTTGCATTGGATATTGAAGCAGGAAGTACGGATCGAACCGGAGGAACGGACAAATATCTGGTGGCAAACGCATATTATGCATATTCTGTGGGAATTGTTCGGGATGCTGCTGTGGAACTGGGATTTACGGAAGAGACGGAGAGATATGGTAATTTGTATGAAAAAATTGTGGATGCCATAAATCAGGAATTTATTACAGAAACCGGAAGGGTGGTCAGTGAGACGCAGACGGCCTGTGTGCTTTTGCTGTACTTCCATTTGGCAAAGCCCGAATACAGGGAAAGAATTTTGAGGACATTGACACAGAATATCAATGCACATCACAACCATCTGACAACAGGATTTGTGGGAACGCCCTATTTGTGCCATTGCCTGTCAGAGAATGGGGAGCATGATTTGGCAGATGAGATTTTTATGAAGGAAGATTTTCCGGGATGGCTTTATGCAGTAAAGAAAGGGGCTACTACCATATGGGAACGTTGGAACTCTATTTTGGAAAACGGAGATTTTGATGAATCGGGAATGAATTCGTTGAACCATTATGCATACGGTTCAATAGGAAGCTGGCTGTATGAGAAGGTGGCAGGTATCCGGAGCATGGAGCCGGGATATAAAAAGATATGTATCCAGCCGATGCTGACAAAGGGAATGACGGAAGTGTCAGCGGAGTATGAATCTGCTTACGGAACGATAAAGAGCGCATGGAGTTGTAAAGATGGAAAAATCTGTGTGGACATTTCGGTTCCTGTAAATACAACGGCAGTGCTGCGCCTTCCGGAAAAGGAGGATGAGCTGACAGTGGGTTCCGGCAATTATCATTATGAATATGAGACAGATACTCATCTGGAATTTGACCGTTACAGTATGGAATCGACTTTAGGGGAACTCGTGGCAGAAGAACTCGGACGGACAATGTTTGAGCAGGCGGAGCCGGGAATGCTGGATGATCCCTTGATCAAGTTCGCGTATGGCATGACAATATCCGAACTTCTTGTTCAGGCACCTAACGCAAAGCCATTATATCAGGCAGTGATCGATGCATTAAATCAAAAATATAGGGAAGACGGGATGACCTAATTATATCTAAAAGATAAATTTACAATATTTAAGTTGTAATTACAATATCAAGAAAGAGATGTATGATATTGTAATCTTAGTAAAACAAAAACAGAAGGAGGAGCGCTATGAGCAAGAAACCTTTAGGAAAGGACAAATTTGGAGTTCAGAAAGTAATGCGTCTGAAAGATTATTTCGGGGA
>DNJW01000052.1 GCA_003488965.1 Lachnospiraceae bacterium
ATAGCAGCACAGCCGGAAGCGGAAGCACGGCAAATGGGGATGGCAGTACAGCCGGAAGCGGAAGCACGGCAAATGAAGACAGCGGTACAAACGGAAATGGAAGTGCAGGGGAGGGAAGCGGCAGCACGGCAGGCGGAAGTGAAGGGACGGAAAACGAAAGCGGAAGTCCGGCCGGAAGCGGAAGCGTAGCAGACAGCGAAAACACAGCCGGAAGCGGAAGCGTAGCAGACAGCGAAAACACAGCCGGAAGCGGAACCGTAGCAGACAGCGAAAATACAGCCGGAAGCGGAACTGTAGCAGACAGCGAAAGCACAGCCGGAAGCGAAAACGCAGCGGGTAGCGAAAATGCAGCAAACGGAGGCTCCGGGTTGCCTGACGGAGGAACGGATAAGAAAAACGAAGTATCCGGCAGCAATGCGGAGAATATGGAGAATACGGCAGGCACGGACGGGAATGAAACGGACAGCGGGCAGGCCAGGGCAGACTATTCGGAATATAGAATGAGGCAGCTTATGAGTTCATATAGCGGCCAAATGACAGAGGTACAGACAGTGGTTTCTCCGGTCGAAATCCGGTTGAGTTCGAATCTCAGCGGAAATGCATCCTATAGGGTAGACGGAACGGAGGCATCAGTGACCGTAATTCCGGATGGAGCGTATACAGTGGACGGTATGCCTTCAGTAGAGTCGGACAAAGGCGCAGTTTCTGTAACGAGGTCGGAGAACGGGGAATATACATATAAATTTGATGTAGGTGACGGCGGAACTTATCGGGTGAATATTGTCTTCAAAAAAATGGATAAATCGCAGGCAGTCAGCAATGCTAAGGGGGATATTACCGTTACAATCAAGGAGCAGCAGGCTGCTGCAGAAAAAGTCAATACGATTATCCGGGAAATTCAAAATAGCGGCAGCGTCAGTCAGGAGCAGCTGGATGAGCTGGCGAGGGCACTGGAAGAAATGTCTAATGCCACATCTGCCGTTTTGAGCAATCTCAGTGTGGCATCCAATATTTTAGGGCAGCATGCATTAGATAAGCTGGAAAGTGCCGGAGAGGATATGAGAAGTGCGTTGGATCATCTGCAAAGCGCGGTGGATTCTGTGAAAGCGGCTACCCGGGATGCAAGGAGCATTGTGGATTATGTCAATGGACAGCCTGATCTGCATTTTTCAAAACTGGGAGGAGAATTTGACACAAATAGGGAAAATCTGCATGGTCAGCTGAAAGGGATGGCAGACAGCATAAAGAATCTGAGCAGCAATGCATCCGATTATTCGGATATCGTAAACAATGATTTAAGGGCTGTGAATGACCAGATTAATATTATATTTAATCTGCTGGCAGATAATCTGACCAGTTATGGGGATATCAGCGTGGAGGAACTCTATGAGGATATTGATATAGAGGATATAGAAAGCATTACGGTCGGAAAGGCGGATAACTGCAGGAACAAGGGCATAGTAAAAGGAGACATTAATGTAGGAGGGATAGCAGGAGCCATGTCCGTTGACGAGGAGGATCCTGAGGATAGTGCAGCCGGAAGCGTAGATTATCAAATCGGAAGAAGATATTTTACAAAGTGTCTGGTGACAAGAAGCGTGAACGAAGGCTATGTAATAGCCAAAAAGGATGGCGCCGGAGGAATTGCGGGATATATGCGCCACGGCATTGTTGTGGATTCGGAAGGCTATGGAAGCGTGGAAAGTACCGAGGGGGATTACGTAGGCGGTATCTGCGGCGAATCGCTGACGGTGATTAAACGCTGTTATGCGCTGTGCTCGGTTTCCGGCGGCAAAAATGTAGGCGGTATCGCCGGTTTTGCGGATACGTTAAAAGACTGCTATGCAATGACAGACTGTCATGCGGAGAGAGGCAGAAAGGGTGCTATTGCAGGGCAGACAGTAAATTATGACGATGCATTGAACGAAGAGGAAGTAAAAGTAAGCGGTAATTATTATGTGGGAGATGACCTTTACGGTATTGATAATATTAGTTATCGGGGTATTGCAGAGCCCATCAGCTATGAAGAATTGCTGACAGTGGTGAATCTGCCGACGGAATTCCGGCATCTTAAGGTCATTTTCAGGATAGATGATTTATATCTGGGCACACAGGAAGTAAGATTTGGAGAAAAACTGTCAAATCTGGATTATCCGGATATTCCAGAAAAGGAAGGCTATTATGGCGTATGGCCGGATTATTCCGATAGGGTTATGGCCGGGAATTTATTAATAACCGGTGAATATAAAGAAGATGTAACGGTAGTGCAAAGCAATGAAAAACAAGATTTGGAAGCAGAAGAAGGATGGGAGAAACCATACGCACTGGTAGAACAGCGTTTTACAGAAAATACGGTACTGAATGCCGGTATCAGCGATATGCAGCCGCCGGAAAGCGCCCATAACAAGGAAAATACGGTTTATGATGTTTCTTTGGAAAATGCAGGAATCGGTGAGGCGGATACTTTTGCTGTCAGACTGTATAATCCATACAGCAGTGCGAAGGTATGGGGATATAGGGACGGTACATGGGAAGAGCTGGAAAGCAAGGCAAGGGGGCATTATGTGCAGGTTTATATGACCGGGCCGGAACAGACCTTCTGTGTCATAGAGCAAAAATCCCAAATATGGATAGCGGCAGTGGGTATTGCGGGAGGCGTTCTGGTGATCGTCCTTCTGGTTATAGGGCTGAAAAAAGTAAAAACGAGACATATGGCAGGAAAAAGAAGATAGAATGGCAAAGCGACAGAATAGGATTAAGGAGTCAAAAGGTCTGCCAGACAGCGTTGCCGGACAGACCTTTTGGCTCCTTAATCAGATTGGTAGCCGTAAAGCAGCGGTATGGGAAGAAATAAGGAGGAAATTATGGCAATTGAAAGAGTAAAAAAATATTTTAGTCAATATGGTATTGAAAATAAGATACAGGAATTTGATGTATCCAGTGCAACGGTGGAACTGGCGGCTGCGGCGCTGCATTGCGAACCTTGCCGGATTGCTAAAACCCTTTCGTTTATGGTAAATGAACATGCTATACTTGTTGTTGCGGCAGGGGACGCTAAAATTGATAACAAGAAATATAAGGCGCAATTTGGCACAAAGGCAAAAATGCTTACTCCGGATGAAGTGGAAACGCTGATTGGACATGGGGTAGGCGGCGTATGCCCTTTTGGAATCAATGAAGGGGTAGCGGTATATCTGGATGAGTCGCTGAAGCGGTTTGGAACCGTCTTTCCGGCCTGCGGCAGCAGCAACAGCGCAATTGAACTGTCAATGGAGGAAATGGAAAAATATTCCGGTTATACGTCCTGGGTGGATGTGTGTAAGGGGTGGGAGGAGTAAATTATTTTTTGTTGTAATTGTGGTGATTGCTGTCTGTAGTGTCTTTTTTAATTGCTTTTACGATGTAGGAGTGCATCTGACACTCGAAAAACTGAAGAAGCGCAAAAGGGAGTACGGACTTTGCTGGATTTGTATTCTAAGGGTGAACTTGATGCATCTCAGATTCCTGAGTTGGGAACATTAATGCAGCTAGTCTTGAATGGTAATAATGGTGAAGAAATAGATGGAGAAGATGAATAAACATGTAGAAAATACGCGTGAGCAAATTCTTAATACTTTGCAAATATTGTCCGAATGTGGGTTGGCAAGGATTACTAAAGATGTAATTTTGTTTTTTGATAAAGATACGGAGATTTTGACTTGGGCTAATCATGTTTCTGGAAGACATAATGCAGGAAAGGCTTTTACCACTTTAAATCAATATGTTTCCATCTATGAAACTGGTGCATACCATTGCATACTTTAGAAATTACAGAGGGTATCTTTAATCTGTTCCAGCTAAACTCTTCCGTTTTTCCGCTATCATTTTTTCCAAATTTTCCAGCTCGCGTAATGCCGTTTCTTTATCCATGTTGTCCAATAAGGCAGCAATGTATTTAGATAGTGTAATTTCTGTGCATTGTCTGCTTTCAAAAGCGGCAGACAGTCTGTCCAGTTCAAATTCCATGATGCTGATAGTAGGCTGGTAGCATCTGCCGAATACGTTACCGCTTTTGGCAAAGTCAACAACTTCAAGAAGATTTTTTTTCAGCATTCTCTTTAATGTGGTGTGTACCGTTGCCAGTTTTAATTCTTCGCTGGCAATTTCGGAAGCGAGCAGCGGTCTTCCGGCATTCCATATGGCATATAAGATTTCTATTTCACGTGCAGGCAGCTGATATCTGTTTGTTTCTTTGTTCATATTCTTAAAATCCCCTTTCGGTGTAAGTGGTAATATCTGTATACGGACACTACCCATATACTAATATTACATTGATAATTGGCTTATGACAAGTATTATTTGTAAATAATTAAAAAATAATCAGAAACTGAAATAATATTTTCTTTAAACGGGAATATTATTTCTCAGCATCTTATAGTGTTTATATGCGAACACTATTGCTGCATGGATTTTACGTTAATAATTGAAGTAACACAAATATCATTTGAAAATAGGCAGGAAGGAAAATGATAAAATACGACCGGCTGTGGGAAACCATGAAGCAAAAGGGTGTTACTCAATATGCTCTATATACACATCATAACATAAACCGCTCCCAGATTAATAGGTTAAAACATAACAAAAATGTAGAAGTGAACACGATTGATAAGCTTTGTAATATCCTTCACTGTAAAGTAGAGGATATTATGGAGCATTTTGATGATGATAATGTTTTTTAGCAAGCTTTATTTCTGTAATATACGGCGTTGCGTTTCTTCAAAGGTTTCTATATTTATAAATACAACAATTAATTGTTATAATTATAACATATGTTGTAAAACATAGCAAGTATTTTATAAAATAAAGAAATCATAACATAATAGCCAAGCGGGGATATATGTCCCTGCTTGGCTATACTATAGTAAACGACATAACAAAAGTTTGCCGTTAGGAAGACTTCTCTCTGCTATGCAGAGCCGTTCCGTTTGATTCAATAATTTTCTTATACCAGTCAAAGCTCTTCTTTTTATAACGTTCCAAGGTTCCGGAGCCGTCTTCGTTTCGGTCTACGTAAATAAAACCGTACCGTTTTTTCAATTGTGCGGTGGAAGCGCTTACCACATCGATGCAGCCCCAAGCGGCATAACCCATTACGTCTACGCCTTCGTCCAGTGCTTTTTCCACTTCAAGAAGATGGTTTTTCAGGTATTCAATCCGGTAATCATCCTCTACGGTAAAGCTGCCCGTTTCGGTTTTAACCAGTGTATCTACGGCTCCTAAACCGTTTTCCGCCACAAAAAGAGGTTTCTGATAGCGGTCATAGAAGTAATTAAGCGTATAACGCAGGCCGGAAGGGTCGATTTGCCATCCCCATTCGCTTTCCTTCAGGTAAGGGTTTTTTACGCCGCTGGTCAGGTTGCCGGCACCTTTGCTGTACAAAGAGCAGTCCGCAGCAGTACATTTGCTCATATAGTAACTGAAAGAAACATAATCTGCCGTATGGCGCAGCATATCTTCGTCTCCGGGTTCCATCGCAATGCGGATGCCTTTTTCTTCCCAGCGTTTTTTAATATAGGAAGGGTAATATCCCCTTGCCTGCACGTCGGAAAAGAACATGACATTTCTGTCGGCTTCCATCATGGCAATCATATCCTCGGGCCTGGGTGTCATGGGATAGCTCAGTGCGCCAAGTACCATACATCCCATTTTCGCATCCGGGATAATTTCATGAAGCAGCTTGGTTGCCAGAGCGCTGGCTACGAATTCGTGGTGGGCAGCCTGGTATTTATCCTGTTCGGTAAGCTGTTCTTTGGGTGTCCAGATGCCTGCGCCCATAAGGGGAAAGTGCCATAATGCATTGATTTCGTTAAAGGTCATCCAATACTTTACTTTGCCCTTATACCGTTCAAAAACGGTCCGGCAGTAACGTTCAAAAAATCCGATTAACCGGCGGTCGCGCCATCCGTCATAAGTTTTGGACAGATGGAGGGGTGTTTCGTAATGGGACAGAGTTACCATGGGCTCAATGCCATGTGCCTTGCATGCGTCAAAAACTTTGTCGTAAAAAGCCAGTCCTTTTTCATTGGGTTCATCATCATCGCCGTTGGGAAAGATGCGGCTCCAGGCAATGGACATACGGAATACTTTAAAACCCATTTCCCCAAGAAGGCGGATATCCTCTTCGTAACGGTGATAAAAATCAATACCAATTAACTTTAAATTTTCAGGAATAGGTTCTTCTGTTACCGGTCCTACAACGCCTTTCGGCATAACATCCTGAATGGATAAGCCCTTGCCGTCTTCCTGATAAGCGCCTTCGCACTGATTGGCAGCAATCGCCCCGCCCCACAAAAAATTTTTGGGAAAACTCATAATAACCTCCTTGCTGCTGTTTTATTTCAAAACAGTAATTAATCCTTCTCCTGCCTGCCCTTCCTTTTTGGCAAGAATATCTAAATAATCCGCGGTATTGCTTACAAGCACAGGTGTCGTGATATCATATCCGGCTTTTTGGATAGCGTCCGTATCAAAGGTAATTAAAAGGTCGCCTTTTTGCACATGATCGCCCTGCTTAGCATGAATTTGAAAATGTTTTCCTTTTAATTCTACTGTATTCAGCCCAATGTGGATGAGCAGTTCTACCCCGTCCTTCGTTTTCATGCCAAGCGCGTGTCCGGTATCAAAGATGGAGAGGATTTCTCCTTCGGCAGGAGCATGGACTTCGCCTTTTTCCGGTACAACGGCGGCGCCTTTTCCTACGATTTCAGCAGAAAAAACCTCATCCTGTACTTCTGACAGAGGAATAATCTTACCTTCTATAGGAGAAGCAATCGAAATTTTAATTCCTTGTGCTTTTGCAGGGGCTGTATCTTTTTCTGCAAGAGAAGGGATATCTTCCTCGCTGTCTTCCGCAGGGTCGTCGAAACCGATTACGAGAGTTGCAATGGCTGTTACAACCATGGAAATAACAATAGTAACGGCAGCGTTAATTACATTGCCAAAGCCTTCTCCTCCGATATAAACAGGAAGGGCAAAAATACCTGCGGTAGTAGAGGAAAATGTGTGGATGCCTGTGATGCCTGCATATAAGCCTGCGGCACAGCCGCCGATCATGGAAGCATATAAAGGTTTTTTCAGCCGTAAGTTTACTCCGTAAAGGGCAGGTTCCGTAATACCCATCAGGCCGGTAACGCCGGAGGAGAAGCCAAGCTGCTTTAAGTCTTTGTTTTTGGATTTTACGCCTACTACTAAAGCAGCAGTGCCTTGAGCAATATTGGATGCCAGCATACCAGGGCCTAAAATGGTGCCGTAGCCTAAGGTTGCATACTGAATGGTCTGAATAGGTGCAAAACAGTAATGCATACCTGTCATAACAAAGAATGGACAGAAGGTACCCATCAGCACGGGGATAACCCATCCTGCATAGTCGTTAAGCCAGTTAAATCCGATAGCGATAACCTGCCCTACCAGATTGCCCAGAGGACCTGCTATGGTAATGCCGATAATACCGGTCACGATAATGGTAATCATGGGAGCCAGGAATATTTTTACCGGTTTGGGTGATATTTTATTGGCAAATTTTTCGATATAGGACTGTACCCATACAATTAAAAGAATAGGTACAACACTGCCGCCATAGGAAATCATGGTTACCGGGATGAAGCCGAAAAGATGCACCGGGTCGCCGGTATTTAGTCCGGTAAAGCTGGAGTGGAGAAGTACTCCTGCCAGCACAGCGGAAACATAAGGGTTGCATTTAAAACGCTTTGCCGCCGAAAATGCCAGGATAAAGGGCATAAAGGAGAAAAGCGCATCGCCGAATGCGTTGAAAATCTGATAGGTCTGGGAACCGGAGTCCACCAGCTTTAAGGCAACCAGCAGAGCCAGCAGCGCTTTAATCATACCGGAGCCTGCCAGAGCGGGAATAATGGGCTGGAAGATGGCGGTCAGAGTGCCGAAAAACGCAGCGATAATCCCGTTTTTTTCTGCATTGTCCGCAGCCGCATTTTCTTCAAATTTACCCAGCTTTTTGATTTCCTCACAGACATTCCCTACATCTGTCCCTATGACAACCTGGAACTGTCCGTTTTTGGTTACCACGCCTTGAACGCCTTTTACTTTTTTGATTGCTTCTACATCAGCCTTTTTCGCATCATTTAAATTGAAGCGCAGGCGTGTCATACAGTTTGTGACGCTTGCCACGTTTTTTTCGCCGCCAACGAGTTTTAAAATTTCTGCGGCCGTTTTTTTGTAGTCCATACCTTACCTCCATTAAAAATTATATAGTTTATAGTTGGAAAGGAAATCCGGCTCCTGCAGTAAGCCGTCAGTCCTCTGTTCCCACAGTTGTAATTCTCCGGATATAGACGGTCAGATAGATTAATTCCTCTTCAGGAACCGCAATCTGATAGTCGTCCCAGATAAATTTTGCAATTTTTTCCGCGCATTCATAGCTGGCAGCGTATTGGGCGCGGATGAGGTTCTGAAAATCCAGGTCGTCGCCATCCAGCATTGTGTCCGTAAAAAGCCGTTTGGCAAAGAATTTCAGATGGGTGACAAAACGTACAAAATGTACGGATTCCTCATCAAAGTTCATGTGGTGCTGATAGCGGACCACGCTGATGATTTTATGGATAAGTTCTGTCATGCGGACAGAATCGTTCACATCCTTATAATCAAATTCCGCATTGACGATATGCATAGCGATGGAGCCTGCTTCGTCTTCGGGCAGAATTTCTCCCGTTTTTTCCTTAATTAAAGAAAGGCCGTATTTAGCCACATCGAATTCTTTCGGATAAAAATTTCTGATTTCCCATAGCAGCACATTTTTAAACTCCAGCCCTTGTTTCATGCGGGAGACGGCAAAAGAAATATGGTCGATGAGATGAAGAAGGATAGCCTCGTCCAGCTCGGTTCCAAGGACTTTCTGGGCCTGTTTCATAATATCATCTGCAATTTCCATATAGATTTCAGGTGTCTGTGCCAGCAGAGCATATAATTTCCCGGTAATATTTTTTGATTTCAGGAAATATTCCTTTTCCACTTTAGAGGAATCAATTTCATCTCCTGCCTTTACTTTAAAGCCGATTCCTTTGCCTACTAGGATTCTTTCCTGATTGCGTTCATTTCTTGCGCATACTACATTGTTATTGATTGCGCTTTTTATTTGCCATCTTTTTGGACTCATATTTATACCCCATGTCCGCCTCGGCGGACTCAAAATTAATTGTTGAAAGCGCTTTTCTTTCAACCTTCCAGTCATGCCGCCTATGGCGGCATAAACAATCCATGAGAAGAATGCATAAAGCAGGTTCCGCAGATTATCAGGGAAATAAAAAAAGACCCCCATTACATGCATAACTAAAAAAGCATGTAATATCAGGTCTTGCCTATGAATAGTCACAAGCCTGAAGGAGTCATTCGTTCATTTCTACTAAAACAGTATCATATTGAACAAAAATTGTCAATAAGCCAAATATATATTTGTGTATTTAGTGAAAATATTTCTTATATATTTTGTGCAATTTACCGGAAGCTTTTTCTATATCCGCTTGGTGTCATCCCTTTTTTCTGATGAAAAAGTTTCGAAAAATAAAGCGCATCCACATAGCTGACAGAGCGGGCGATTGCACGAATGGACAGATTGCTATTTTTCAGTAGGATGCAGGCTTGGCGTATCCGGTAATCCAGAAGATAATCTTGTATGGAAATACCGGTTATGGATTTAAATAGGCGGGAAAGATAAGAACGGTTAATACTGAGATAATCTGCAATGTTTTGTACTGTTATCGGATCGCAGTAGGAACTTTCAATATATTTCAGTGCTTCATCCACATAACCGATTTTCTTTTCGTTTTCCCTATGGCGGCTGCCCGGAAATTTACGTGTTAAAAGAAAGAGGTATTCGTACATAATGCTATTCATAATTAAGTCGCGGTCAGCGCCCATTCTATCGGCTTCGAACATTTTTTCGTGGCATAAACGCATTTGGTCATCTTTGCCGTAGTGAAAGACAAGACTTTCCAGAAGTGAAGTCCGTTCCAGATAACCTTTGATTTTAATACCTTGCATACCAATCCATGTATAACTCCAAGGCTGTTTGCTGTCCGCTTCATAATAAATTAGTTCCTCCGGGCAGATGAGGAAAGCATCCCCTTCCTTTAAATGAAAAATTTTACCTCTTGCTTTGTAAATGCCGAAACCGCTTAATATGTAGTGAATCAGATAACCGTTGCGCATTACCGGACCATAGCTGTGGCCGGGGGCGCAGTTTTCATAACCACAGGTATAAATCATGGCATCAATATTTCTTGTAAAATCATTGGAAAAATTATAGTCTTGCAAAACGGCACCTCATTTCGTCACAAAATCCAATGTGCAGGTCACATATATCCATATATTTTCCATTATACGCGGATATAATAATAAATACAAGAAGAAAAGATTTTGCAAAAAGGAGGAGAATGAAATGGATGCGAATAAGCGGCAGAGATATGAAAAAATCTCGGAAGAGCTTACCAGACTGGTGGGGGGTCGGGAAAATATACAGGGGGTTGCCCACTGTGCAACACGTCTCAGGATTGTTCTGAAGGATAACGATTTGGCGGATTTGAAGTCGATAGAGGATGTGAATCTGGCAAAGGGGGTGTTTGTAGCAGGCGATCAAGTACAGATTATTTTTGGAGCCGGACTAGTGAATGATGTTTATGAAGTGTTTGCAGAAAGCAATAATATGAAGAACATGAGCCTGAGTGACTTGAAAACCGAGGCAAATAAAAAAATGAATCCTTTGCAAAGAATTATCAAGGCATTATCTGATGTTTTTGTGGATATTATGCCGGGCATTCTGGCGGCAGCATTGCTTACGGGGCTTTCCGGTGTACTGGGAAATATGGAATTTGTTAAAGGAAACGATACTTTATACGGAATCAATACGTTAATCAATATAGCATCCGGGGCGATTTTCGGATTTTTGCCTTTGGCGGTTGCATACAGCGCGTGCAAAAGATTTGGTGGCAGACCGATACTCGGTATTGTAATCGGATGTATTATGTTAAGCAATAGCCTTGCCGACGCCTATGCGGCGGCACAAGGGACTGCGGAGGTCACAACTTTACATATTTTTGGCTTTGGTGTTGAACTGGTAGGCTTTCAGGGAGGCATTATTGTAGCGCTGTTAATGGGTTTTGTAACGGCGAAGCTGGACCAGTTTTTTGAGAAAAAAGTGCCGGAAGTTATCCGGCTGCTTATTTCCCCTCTGCTTACCACATTAGTAGGCGCACTGCTTCTGTTTACCATAATCGGACCTATAGGGCGCGGGCTCTCTTCGGGAATTACAAATGCACTGGTATGGATGACACAGAATCTGGGTGTGATAGGTTACAGCGCCTTTTCAGGACTGCAGCAGCTTGTAGTTATTACAGGGCTTCATCATATTTTTGGCGCTATTGAGGCACAGCTTTTAGCGGATACGGGGAGAAACTTTTTGAATCCGTTGATGTCGGTGGCAATTATTGCCCAGGGCGGTGCGGTATTAGGATATCTTTTTCTTCATAGAAACAATACAAAGGTAAAAGAATTGTGTATTCCCAGTTTTGTATCGGTATTGTTTGGCATTACAGAACCGGCTTTGTTCGGTATAAATATCAGATACCGTTTTCCGATTATCGGAGGATGTATCGGCGGTGCATTGGGCGGCATTGTAGTTTATATCACCAATCTGGCAGCAATAGGCTTTGGTACAACGGTAGTGCCAGGAATTGCTTTGGCTGACCCTGCCGGGAACGGTTATATAAATTATATCATTGCCCATGGCATTGCGATTGCAGGCGGTTTTATTATGACATTAATCTTAGGAAAAATTATGGACAGACCGCAGGAAGAAAAGTCCTGCAAGGAAAGCGGAAAAGAGAAAGGTTTGGAGAGCATGCGGTCGTTAGTCGGAAAAGAAAAGGAAGGTACAGCGGAAGCCAAAGAAGAACAGACAGAAATACCAGAGAAAGAAATTTTTTATGGCTATGCAGACGGACAGCTCATTGCTATGGAGGATGTAAAGGATGAAACTTTTGCCAATAAGGTGCTGGGGGATGGTATTGCGGTTCTGCCGTCAGCCGGAAAGATATATGCACCTGCGGACGGTACTGTTCTCAGTGTATTTGATACAAAACATGCAGTCTGCTTCCAGAGCAGCTCCGGCACGGAAATTCTGATTCATATCGGAGTGGATACGGTAAATTTGAAAGGTAAATATTTTACGGTTCATGTAAAAGACGGGGATGTTGTAAAAAGAGGACAGCTTATGGTAGAATTTGACAGGGAACAAATTGAAAAAGCCGGGTATGATACGGTTATCCCTATGATATTTACGGATTTGGCGGATGGAAAAGTGCTGGAAAAGGAGACGCCTGGTTTGATGAAGCCGGATAAACAAGCGGTGGCCGTATGTAAAGAATAGGGAATCTGCCTGCTGCAAACTGCACGGGCAGCGGGCGGAAACAGAGGAATAAGCATGGACAGTAAATTAATTTTTTTGGATATTGACGGGACATTGATTCATGCAATGTCGGAGCCGTCCGTACTTGCTATAAAGGCAGTGGACAGGGCGAGAAAGATGGGACATAAAGTGTTTTTATGTACAGGACGAAATATGGCAATTATCGGACAGAATATTCTGGATATAGGTTTTGACGGAATTGTAGCCAGCGCCGGAGGCCATGTGGAGGCTGGGGGGAAGGTTCTGTTTGACAGCCTTCTTCCGGAGGAGACGGTACAGGAATGTCTGGAGGTATTCCATGCACAAGGTATTTACTGCCGGATTGAAACGGAAGAGGGGATTTATACGGACCCTCAGATGGAAGTTCTTTTGAAAAGCGCAAAGCCGGATAAAAGAAATTCTGAGTTAATCCGTATGCAGAAGGAAATTGAAAAAGGAATCGGTATTTTGCCATATGAAAAATATCCCGGAAAGGGAGCCTATAAAATCTGTTTTACAAGCACAACGCTGGAAGCAATAGAAAAGACCAAGCCTTATCTTGGCAGCCAGTTTGAATATGCGGTACATGCTTACGGGGAAAGTTCTTCTTGCTTTAATGGGGAGATTATCCGTAGGGGGATAGATAAAGGCAAAGGAATAGAACTAATCTGCCGTTATCTGGGAGCGGATGTAAAGAATACGATAGCGTTCGGAGACAGCATGAACGATTATGGAATGATGCAATATGTCCATACCAGCGTTGCTATGGGGAATGCTTGTGATGAACTAAAAGAAATGGCGGATGTGGTTTGCGGGAATGTGGAAGATGACGGTGTCTACTATGAATTTAAAAGGATGGGTCTTTTAGGCGAGTAGGACAGACAGATTTGATGAAAGTAACCATTTGCACATTTTTCTGCATCTTGCCTTGCGAATAAGGGTGACTGAATAGATTTAATGTGGTATAATTGAAAGGCAGTCAAGGTTTGTTTAGCAGAGAGGAGGAGCAAATGACTTACGAAGAAATAGTGGCAAGCGTAAAAGCTGCGTATGCAGATATCGATGCCAGCCAGATTTCAGAACATGTGGCATTTCAGTTTAATGTAACGGGGGAAGGTGAAGGGGCTTTTTATGTGGAAATTAAAGACGGCAAAGTGAATGTAGAGCCTTATGAATACTATGACCGGGATATTCTGGTCACAGCAAATGCGGATACGGTCATGGGGCTTGTCAACGGCAAGATTGACCCGGTGAAAGCATACCTTATCGGTCGGCTTAAGGCGGAAGGGGATTTAGGAAAGGCAGCCCTTTTGAAGCAGATTGCGAAGAAAGCAGATTAAACAGTAAGATTATAACAATAAAGAGCATAGGCAGAGATGTGTTAACGCATCTCTGCCTATATTTTTTTCCTTATAGGGTTAGGGTGTCAAAA
>DNJW01000167.1:0-3906 GCA_003488965.1 Lachnospiraceae bacterium
AGAATCACTGAGTTTCGCAATTGCTAATCTACTATTATAAAAAGGAGAGGCTATTATTATGCGCAAACACAAATTCCGGCCAATCATTTTACTTCTTCTGCCCGCCATCATTTTAACCGCATGTACTGCCCAGACGCAGCCCGACAACAATCTTCCCGCAGAACAAACAAAGCTTTCATCAACCAATACCTATCCGAAAGAAAAAGAGAACAGCCTAGAAAAAAAGAAGGGCAGTCCAGAACCGGATACAGAAACCTTCTCCCGTCCCTTCACTGGAGAAAGACCTCTTCTGATAAAAAACATGGCAGCTGCCCAAGAACTAGATTTTGTACCGTCTGCAGAATCCTATACCCTAGAACCTGATTTAAGCAATATCGATAATTTATGGCAATTTCATATGCAGGAAGAGCTGACCGCCAAACTGGCAAAAAACGGATTTGTTGTCTATGATAACGGGTACGGCAGCGCCGGCAGCGAATTTTATGAAATATATGAACAGAACAGGTACCAAAACATTCCCAGCTTTATAACCGTTGATTCCATGATGCATACCTACCATCTCTATTTCAGCTACTTGCTGAAAAACGTGGAAAAAAACTATTTGTCGGACCGTATCCTATTGCTCAGCCGCCAAATGCTTCAAAACAGCATGGAACAATACCAGCAGCTCAAAGGCAGTGAATGGGAAACTGCTGCAAAACGTAACGTGGCATTTTTCACCATAGGTGCCACACTGGCAGGAGACACCATAGAAACTGGCAACGATGCCGAAAATATTGTCCTATATGAGCTGGACTGCATCCACCGGGCAGACGGTATCCATACCTCTGAAATAACCGGGAAAGATGAAGACTATACACAGTATATCCCCCGGGGATATTATACTGACGACGAAAAACTGGAACAATATTTTCAGGCCATGATGTGGTACGGAAGAATCCATTTTTCTCAAGACGAACCCGATCTGGTCAGGAGTTCCCTTTTGATATCCCAAATACTGTCCGAGAACCCGGAATCTTACGGATTATGGGAATCCATTTATGCTGTCACCTCTTTTTTCGCAGGCGCCAGCGATGATATCGGTATATGCGAATATATTCCGGTCATCCGCGATATCTACGGCGGGCATATTGATATCGGCAGCCTGACAGACAACGAAGAAGCTTTCGAACGCTTTTATACGGCAACAGCCTCGCTTTCCGCACCCCAAATCAATTCAATGCCTCTTGAGGATACAGAAAAGATGCCGGTTCCCGGATTCCGTTTTATGGGGCAAAGATTTACGATAGATGCTGCCATTATGCAGCAACTAGTCTACAGCAATGTACAAGAAAACAAAAATGGTCAAAAACGTATGCTTCCGGATGTTCTTGATGTACCGGCAGCCTTGGGCAGCGATGCTGCACTGCAGATTTTGGAAGAAAACGGCGCAACTGCTTATACCGGCTATTCCGAAAACATGAACCGGTTAAGAGCCCTCCTATCCGAAGAAAACAGCACCTTGTGGTCGGCAAGCCTATACGCAAACTGGCTGTACACACTTCGTCCTTTATTAACGCCAAAGGGCGAAGGTTATCCTACATTTATGCAGAATGAAGAATGGACCAAAAAGAATCTGGAATGTTTTGCGGGAAGCTTTACCGAACTAAAGCATGACACGGTTCTCTATTCCAAGCAAGTAATGGCTGAAATGGGAGGCGACTATTATGAAGAGACCGATGACCGGGGCTATGTGGAACCAGAACCGCTTATCTATGAAAGATTCTCCAGCCTGGCCCAACTGACAGCTCAAGGCTTAAAAGAATATAATCTGCTCAGTTCTGCCGATGAAGAAAACTTGTCACGTTTGATTCATATAGCAGAGCAGCTGCGGGTCATTTCCAGCAAAGAACTGCAAAACGAAATACTCACAGACGAAGAATACGAATTTATTAAAACTTATGGCGGCAATATTGAGCATTTCTGGTACGAAGCTATCCAGGAAGCAGATTCTACGGAAGGAGTATCTGCCAAAGAATATCCTGCCGCCATCATAACCGATATTGCAACCGACCCCGGCGGTGAAGTACTGGAAGCGGCAACCGGCAACCCGCTCATAATCTATGTTGCCGTAAAGGTGGATGACACACTGAAACTCACCAGAGGAAGCGTGTATTCCTTTTATCAGTTTACATGGCCTATAGAAGACCGGCTGACAGATAGCAAATGGCGCCAGATGATGGGCCTGCAGCCTGACGAAAGCGGAAACTATAACTTTGAAACGCAGATGCCAAGTCCGTCATGGACTGGCAGTTATCGGTATACATATAATGAATAAAAAACTTTGGAAGAAAATACTGATTGCAATAACAACTGCAACAGCGGCAATATTATGTATGGGAGCTCTTTCTTACATCCTTTGGAATAACGGAGTGTTTCTTCCCCGCTGGATTCAATGGGAAAACAGAACCTTCTACAGCCAATCCGGCCAATACAAAATAGTATTAAGCCATAAATCTGTCAGCATCATTTCTGACAATACCGTCATATGGACCTCGCCTGAAGCCATAAAAATTCAAGATGCCATATCCTGCGATATGGATAATGACCGGCAAGACGAATTAATACTTTTATGCTGGAAAATAGGCAGATACGGCAATGACAAACCTTTCTGGGTGGAAAAGGACGAAAAAAAATGGTCACAGCATATTTTTGTATATGAATATTCCAATGGAGAAATCCGTCCGAAATGGATGTCATCCTATATCGGACAAGATGTGGCTGTCATATCCGAAAACGGCAAATCAAGCCCTTTCTGCCGCCTTCTTCTGACGGATTTGGAAGGAAGTATCAGCAGCTGGATGTGGGATTCCTGGGGATTCACGAAGGAAGATACCGACATTTCTTTTCTGGTATTCGGCGATAATCTTATTCATGAACCAATCTACAGATATGGCTTGCGCAATGATACCTCTTTTGGTTTTTTGTTTGAAAATCTTAAGGATATGATTTCACAAAGCGATATTGCCATAATCAATCAGGAAACACCTCTTACGGATAATCCTTTCCGTTACAGCGGATATCCCAGATTCGGCACGCCTGCGAATGTGGGGCAGGCCATTGCAGATGCAGGCTTTGATGCGGTATCCTGCGCCACCAACCATGCCCTTGACCAAGGGGCGGAGGGAATTAATTTTACGAAAAAATTTTTTGATTCCCATAATATTAAATGTCTCGGAATACAGTCCGAAGAAGAAACCGCCTATAAGCCATACGAAATTATTGCCAAAGGCGGCATCCGGTTTGCCATGCTTAACTATACCTATGGCACCAACGGAATGAAGCTCCCGGAAAGCAATCCAAATATGGTTCACTTATTAGATGATGAACAGCAAATCCGGCAGGACATTGAGCATGCCCGGACAGAAACCGATTTTGTCCTTGTTTTTGTTCACTGGGGTCAGGAATATTCTCGGGAAATTGATGATTTGCAGCAAAAATGGACACAGATATTTATGGAAAGCAAAGCTGATGTCGTAATCGGCACACATCCTCATACGCTTCAGCCCTACGAAGTCCTAACAGACAGCAGCGGACACAAAATGCTTGTTTATTATTCCATTGGCAACTTTATCAGCGCCCAGCCGGAAGAATCCTCTACGAAAGGCGGCATGGCCAGCTTCACCGTATCTCTTACGCCCGCAGGATGTGAAATTACAGAATTCTCGCTGGAACCCCTAACCATCCGCCGGCAAGAAGGCGGTAAATATACAACGGCGCTGGACGCAGTTTTCTATAAAGATTCGGGCAATCAAATTGGGAAGCCTTGATTTTACAAGCTTCCCTTACAAAAATAAAGAGCGGGTGATGGGAATCGAACCCACGTGTCCAGCTTGGAAGGCTGGTGTTCTACCATTGAACTACACC
>DNJW01000167.1:4199-8415 GCA_003488965.1 Lachnospiraceae bacterium
TACCATTGAACTACACCCGCAAAATATCTTAACTGTTGGCAGCCATATTTTTATGTTTACCAACAGTTAGAATATTACCATATTTTTTTTCATTACGCAAGACCTTATTTTAAATTGAGCAAAATCTAAACTTCTTTTGTCTCCAACTTGTCCATACGGTTCGTAATATGCTCTTCCATCTGTTCTTTTGGAATACCCAGCGCAAGCGACAATTCAGAATACAAGTTTTCCTCCGCCATCCGAAGATACTTTTCATCCATCGCTGTCGTCTTTTTCCCCTGTGCCATCCTTTCCTGTTTGCGCAAATATAAGGTCTTAATTATTTTTATCCAGTCCCTGCATTCGCAGCTCCTCATTGTTTCTTTGTATTTTTCTTCACGAAGTTTATCATTGCCTACCCACAGTTCCTCAATATCCCGGATATTTTCAATCAGAACATCCGCTTCCTCTTTTGTTAAAACCGCACGCATCACTGTCTTATTCCCGTCTACCGGCGTGAATATCTTACTGTCCTTACGCTGTCTGGGGCTTAAAATATAATATAGTTTATTCTTCGGTGCCCCTTTCATGTCCAAAGTCGTGATACCCTTCACCTCACACACACCCGCGTTGCCATACACAATAAATTCGCCTTTCTCAAACATTTTATCCCTTCTTTTCATGAATTCAGCCAACGAGTATCTTCTATATTATTATTTTACCCCAAAAAATGAGCTTATGCTAATATTTTTTTATTTTTTTCTATAATACATAAAGATTTTTCCGTATTACTGCTTATTTCATCTCTATCCAGCCCTCCATACTGTCAAAGCTAAATTTCATAACAATCGTTGTCCCCTCTTCCAGTTTTCCGGCAAAATCTACATCCACTGACTCAATCACATTGCCGTCATCCTCGGTTGCTTCCAAATGCCAAAGCGTTTCTTCCTCCGTCATATAAAGATTCAATACATTAATCGTCTGAAATGCATCCAAATACCCAATATCCTCTGCCAGATTTTTTCCCTTATCTGTATCCGATGCCTTATATAAATACAAATTATAAATCTCAACCCCTGTATTATTTTCTATTGTCACCGGAACTTCATATATTTTTTCTTCCGTCTCCCCGCTCTCCATTTCCTGAATCGCCGCTAATATTTCTTCATGGGTTTCTATATACTGTTCCATTTCATCCGCAACTGCATCCAGCTCCTCTCCCGTCATAGTCTCGCCATCCTGCTGCCCGATGCTTTCTATCCTTTCCGCCATTTCATCCAATTCCGCATCAAATGAATTATCCTCCAAACCGGAATATTCTTCCACCACTTCGTTATGAAGGCTTACCAAGTCAGCATAAATTCCCTGCACCCTTGTTATCCGTTCTGCCAAAGACCCTCCGCAGCCCGTTACAGCCAAAACCGACAGACAAATCAATAATATTTTCCCTTTATTTTTTATTTTCTTTCTGCTCATCCTTATAGTAACCCTTTCTCCATATCATTTCATACTCCAGCCTGCCTGTATTTGTATCAGTCCCCTTCTGTTTTACCCGAAAACCTTCCCTGATATAAAACTCCTTTGCTTGTTTATTCTCATCATATACATGCAGTGAAAGCTCCTGATATTTTGCCTTGCAGAATTTTAACAGATTTTTTCCGATTCCCTTTGAACGCATTCCTTTTCTGACAAAGATTCCCCGAATATATCCATCTGTAATTCCGGCAAATCCTTGTATTCCTTCATTGTCCTCATAAACATAAACCTCTGCCTCCGCCAGCTGCCGCCTTACCTCATCGTAATTCCGCTTCCAATATTCCTCTGGTATAAAATGATGGGCATCAAGATTTCCCTCCAGCCATATCTTCGCCGCTTCATCTGCATTCACTGGCTTCATTCTATGTACCATCAAAAACTCCTTCATTCCCCGGGGTAAATCGTAAGTACATTCCAGATACAGCCTGCTGTTTTTCGCTTCCTCTTCATCATAGGCAATTTTCATCCTATCTCCTACTTTTCTTGCAGTCTCGTCAAAAAGGCCGCACATTTCGAATACAGCCTGCCATATGGCATCTTCCTTTGCCTGCGGGTAAGTCTTCAGCAGCCGTCCGTACTGGCTTTCCGGAAGATATTTGCTCAAATATTTTCCGGATTTTCCCACACTGCAAGAAAAACCGTTCTCCACTCCCACATTCCAGGCAAGCATCTTCATAAGTTCAGGACGGCTGTGCATATTCAGCATGTCCATCACATAAGGAATTTCCCCTCGCCACAATCCCTTACCGATACTGTTTAACATCCACCAAAACTCATTGCAGCAATGCAGAAATTCTTCCTTCTCCGGCCTTTTTACCCAGTGATCCTCATCCGTAGCCTTAGGTATTTCGGGCAATATCTGTTCTTTATCCAAAAGAATCTCACAAAGCCTATCATGACAAATATCCTTTAGGGCATATTCCAAAGTTACCAGATGCAAATCCAAGCGGTTCCCGTCTCCAAACTGCATCAGATATCCGTAACAGTTTTCAGCATCTGTTTCCTGACCCGGCACGTCATCCGGATACTGCATATACAGACGCTTGCCGAATATGTCTATCCATTCCCGGTCTTTCCGGAAAGACTCCGTTTCATAAACAATATACACAATATCATAATCCTGAAAAACATCCTGCGGTGCATTCGGGTTCGTTCTTGAGCCATTCATATATACTCCGCGGATGCGGGTATCTTTTACGGCAATCCCCACTATCATATCCATCATTTCTTTTTCACTTCTCAAGGCATTGCCCTCCCTATTCTTTCTGATTTCCTTTTCTAGTATAACAAGAAAATACAAAAAAGAAAACTTATTAAAAAACTTATACAAAAAGTATTTTCATCCGCCGGAAAATCTGATACATTCATACTATAACTTGAAATAGGAGGTTTAAAATGAGGTATTTCTTCAACGGAAAAATTGAAAAGTTAGATGATATTTACTCAATCCACATTCCATTTAATGTCTGGGAAGTTTGCAAGCAGCGAGATGTGATTCAGGCTGAAATAATTTTAGACAACAAAATTATTAACTGCGAACTTCTGCCGGAGGATAAAGCAGGCAATTATAAGATACATCTGAAAAGCGAATCTCTGGTTCATGCAGATATTACAAAAACTCACAAAATACTTCTGCATATATCCGGCAGCATCATCCAGATGAATCAGAACAGCCCATACAGTTTCGAAAATCCGATCCGAAAAATTGACAGTATGGAAGTCATTATCCAGCCGGAAGACGGTCTTTGCGGACAGACCTGCGTAGCCATGCTTGCAGGAGTTACTATTGCAGAAGTTGTCAGCGTTATGGATTGCCGCGAATGGCAGGCAACGATGGGAAGAGTGATTTCTGCCCTAAACTACTATGGCATCGACCACTCCGACATCATCATATACACGGAGGGACAAGAAGCAACCCTTCCTAAATGCTGTATCATGATGGAAAAAATGGGCCGTTACTGTCACTACCTGGTACATTATGACGGAAAATTTTATGATTCCAATTTAGGCGTTATAAGCCATTATGATATGGGCAAACTGTTAGGATATCTGGAAGTAAAGGTGGATTAATCCAGAATGAATCTGTCAGCTTCTTTTGACAAACTCCGTGCTGCATTTGGGACATCTTACTGCAATCTTACCCTTGCCCCGCGGTATTCTGATTTTTTGCCTGCAATTAGGACATTTATAGATATGATGCGTCTTTCTCTGGCGCATCATATTTTTTTGCGTACCGATAAATCCCCGGATTTTTACAGTATGCTTTATAAATGCCTGATTTTCTGCATACCGTTTGCTATAATTCTTAGAAAACATCCTGAAATATGCATATGCCAGAAAGGCAATCGCAATCCAATAAATTCCCCTCCACCGCACAAAAAGGGAGAAAACCATCAGCGCCAATGAACTCCCCAGCAAAAATTTGTTTAACATATCAGGTCCATATACACCATATCTTCCTTGCATAAACCGTATAAACTTTTCTTTCACTATGGATACCCCATTTCCTTATAACGTATTTATCTCTTATTGTAAAACCAATGCAGTAAAATGCAATAAAACCATTCCCAAAATTTCATTAAAAAATGCTAAAATCTGTTTATCTGGGCAGAATATTTCTTAATCCTATAGCATAGGCAATCAGGTAAAGCAAAAAAATATGCGCCGGATAAAAAATATAAAATACCCATTTTAAATTCCA
>DNJW01000169.1:0-2766 GCA_003488965.1 Lachnospiraceae bacterium
CGTCGCGCAAACGCTCCGGAATGGGGATTTTTATGGCACAGAAGATAGGAGAAATAAAAAAGATTTTTCAGGCGGCTGGGACAAAACAACTGCCTGAACTTATAGAGATGTATTCCGGGGATGCAAGAAGCGGTGTACAGACGCTGGTAAAAAGCGCAAAGAAGAGATTGGAAGGACTGAAAAAGGAAAGAGAACGGCTGCAGATAATGAAAAAATACGAACAGGAATACGGCGGATATTCTTATATCTGTGGCATTGATGAAGCCGGAAGAGGTCCGCTTGCCGGTCCTGTAGTGGCAGGGGCCGTAATTCTTCCGAAGGATTGTGATATTTTATATCTTAATGATTCGAAGCAATTATCCGAAAAAAAGAGAGAAGAGTTATATGATATCATTATGGAAAAGGCGTTGGCAACCGGAATCGGGTATGCTTCTCCCCGGCGGATAGATGAAATCAATATTCTTCAGGCAACCTATGAAGCAATGCGCCAGGCCATAGGGCAGCTTTCAATCAAGCCTGATTTGCTGTTAAACGATGCGGTAACGATTCCAGGAACCGATATCCGGCAGATACCGATTATTAAAGGGGATGCCAAAAGTATTTCCATTGCAGCAGCAAGCATTATTGCCAAAGTGACAAGAGACAGACTGATGGTGCAGTATGATGAAGTTTTTCCGGAGTACGGTTTTGCATCGAATAAAGGGTATGGGGCAAAGGCCCATCTGGAAGCTTTGAAAAAATATGGTCCCACAGCAATACATAGAAATTCCTTTCTTAAAAATATATTGGAGGTAGGAAATTGAATCTAGCCGGTTTGTTTCAGTATGATAACAAAAATATTAAAAGCCATAATACGGAAACAGGGAAAATACAAAATGTCACATCGAACAGCCAGACACAGCACGTGATAAAAAATTTATCCACAGGGCAGACCATTCAAGGAGAAGTGGTAGGAAAGAACGGAAACGAAGTGCAGATTATGGTAAATAAGGATGTGGTGATTACTGCAAAAATGGATGCGGATATGAATGTTTCCGTAGGACAGAGCATGACATTTGAGGTGAAAAATAATTCGGGCATGCAGGTCGCCCTGCGTCCTCTTTATGAAAACCTGACTCAGGATGCCAATGTGCTGAAGGCTTTGGATGCGGCAAAGCTGCCTGCTACCAGCGAACTGGTGCGTATGGTTTCCTCCATGATGGAACATGGAATGTCAATTGACAGAAATTCATTGATTGAAATGAGTAAATTAGTGATGACCAATCAAGGAACAAATCCGGAAACTCTTGTGATGATGAAAAATTTTCAGATTCCTGTGACTCCGGAAAATATCGGGCAGTTTGAAAATTACCAAAGATATGAGCATCAGATTTTAAGCAATGTGACGGATATTCTTATGGAGCTCCCCAATACATTGACCGCTATGGTAAATGCGGGGGAAGGGAAGGCGGCAATTGATTTTTATACGCAGATTCTGCAGCTTTTTACCGGAACGCAGGGAACGGAGCTGTCAGCGGAAGGAGAGAATGCAGCGTCCGGGGGAAAGGTATTTGCTGATATTATGGGAGAGACGGCAGCGGAAGGAAATACCCCGGCAGCCGGCAATGGGGAAACGGTCATCTTACGTCCTGAAACAGGTATTTTGCAGGAAGCATTTGAGAAAGCGGAAGGGAAAATGTCGGACAGTCTGGTTAACCTTGCCGGCAAGGAAGGGGCAAAAACACCGGAAGAGATTCTCAATACTCAGGAAAAGGGGAATGATACTGCTTTGTTAAGAGGCAGTCTGGATGCAGGCGGAAGATATCAGCTGGCAGCTGCTTTGGGAAAACTTGGATTTTCGGAGGAACAGCAGCTGACGGTGCAAAAAGGGGAAATACCGGTGGAACAGCTGCTAAAAGAGATTCAGGATATTCTTGCCAGAAAAGGGGATGGGGCAAGCCAAAAGGATATTTTGAATTTATTTGGCAGTAAAGAATATAACCAGATATTAAATAAGCAGATTCAGCAGCAATGGCTGCTGCGGCCGGAAGAAGTTGCCGATAAAAAAGATGTGGAAGCCTTTTATAACAGGCTCAGGCAGCAGACAGCCAGATTGACGGAAGCAATGGGACAGGCGGCAAAGGATACGCCTTTGGCCAAAAGTCTTACGGTTATGCAGAATAATATTGACTTTATGAATCAGGTAAACCAGATGTTCAATTATATTCAGCTGCCGTTAAAAATGAGCGGCGGAGAAGCCCATGGTGATTTGTATGTGTATACAAACAAAAAAAACTCGGTAAGGGAAGACGGAAGTGTCAGCGCCCTGCTGCATTTGGATATGGAGTATCTGGGAGCGCTGGATGTTTATGTGATAATGAAAGAAAAGAATGTCAATACCCAGTTTTATCTTCAGGATGAGAATATGATTGATTTTATTGCGGAACATATTCATATTTTGAATGAACGGCTGGAACAGAGGGGGTATTCTTTTCATGCAGAGATGAAAACAAGCGAAGAGGAGCAGACAACTGAGAATGTAATAAAAAATATTACGGCACGGGAGCCAAAGACTACGCTGTTAGCACAGTATGCGTTTGATGTCAGGGCTTAAGGTGAAAAGAAGTTCTAATCACTCGCAGCAAGGGCTGCTTCGCGAAGAACTTCTAAGACTTGCTTTGCAAGTCTTTTTCACCTAGAAGAACGCCTGAAATGCGGCGTTCTTCCATGGATGGCTCTTTCATAATGTGAAAAGAGAAAGACTGAAAATTGGAAATTTTCAATCCC
>DNJW01000169.1:3081-7651 GCA_003488965.1 Lachnospiraceae bacterium
TTCAATCCCAAGTTTGTGTCTGCGTGGTATCCACAAACTTGATATGTGCAAAAAGCTGCACAGAAATAGAGAAAACATGGTTGGCAGGAGGAGTAATGGACAGGTATCGGAGTGGAAATGGCAGAATGAGAAGGGACGGGAAAGAGGAGAAGCCTAAGCAGGCGATTGCGCTTTCTTATGACCCGGATGAAGAGGCACCGAGGGTCATTGCCAGCGGCAAGGGGGCTTTGGCGGAGAGGATTATCGAAAAGGCAAAAGAGGCGGATGTTCCGGTTCATCAGGATAATAAGCTGGCAGATACGCTTTCGCGGCTGGAAATCGGGGATATGATTCCTCCTGAGCTATATGAAGTGGTTGCGGAGATTTTGGTCTTTGTAGATGCTATGGATAAAATTAAGGCGAAGATGGATAAAAAGAAATGACAAAAGAACCGGCGGATAAGATAGGATAAAAGGGGATATTTGCTTGAATAAAAGAACAATAGGGAAGGAATATGAGGAAAAGGCCTGCCGATATTTGGAAGAAAGAGGAGTTGCGATACTGGAAAGGAATTTCCGGTGCAGGCAGGGGGAGATTGATATTATCGGCATTCATGGGGAATATCTGGTATTTGCCGAGGTGAAATACAGAGCGACGGCGTATTCCGGCAATGCGGCGGAAGCAGTAACGGCGGCAAAACAGCGGCGGATATGCAGGACGGCGGATTATTATCGTTACAGGCACCGGATAGGGGATGAAAGGGCAGTGCGGTATGATGTGATAGCGATACAAGGGGCAGGAGAAAAGATAGCTATAAACTGGTACCGGAATGCTTTTTTTCATGTATGGAAATAGATTTGTGCCGCCGGGCGGAATCATGGGGGAGGGGGAAAAGAAGTGGGAGCAGAAGGAATGGATGGAAAAGGAATGGCGGTATATAGCGGGGAAAATTTTTTGGTGAAAAGAAAAGGAAGCAAGGCGGTTCTGAAAAGGAATGTCCGCAACGGCATTGAATATCTGACCTTTCCCGCTCTGGAGAAAACAGGAATTGTGAAGCATCTTTTTTCGACCCGGATTGGCGGGGTAAGCGAGGGAATATTTGCTTCTATGAATTTAAGCTATACCAGAGGGGATAAGAAGGAAGCTGTGGATGAGAATTTCAGAAGGATAGCGCAGATTCTGGACGGGGATATTTCGGATTTTGTGCTTTCCGACCAGACACATACGGTGAATGTGCGCAAGGTAACGGAAGAAGACAGGGGGAAGGGAATTGTCTGTGAGAAAGATTACCGGGATGTGGACGGGCTGATTACGGATGTGAAAGGGATAATTCTTGCTACTTTCTATGCGGATTGTGTTCCGCTTTTTTTGGTGGATAAGAAGCATCATGCTATCGGGCTGTCCCATTCCGGATGGAAAGGAACGGTGGGACGCATGGGTGCCCATACGCTCTGTGCTATGAAAGAGGCTTATGGGACAAAACCGGAAGATGTGGTGGCGGGAATCGGACCTTCTATCTGCCGCGGCTGCTATGAGGTGGGGACAGATGTGGCGGATGTCTTTGCAAAGGAATTCCCGGGGAAAATACTGCCGGAGATTTTGTACGAAAAAGGAAACGGCAAATATTTTCTGGATTTATGGAGGGCGAACTATTTTGTCCTTTATATGGCAGGCGTTCCTGAAAATCAGATCAGTGTCACTGATATCTGCACCTGCTGCAATCCAGAATATCTTTTTTCCCATAGGGCCAGCCAAGGGAAGAGGGGAAATCTGGGTGCCTTTCTCGGATTACTTTAAGAAAATCTTAATGAATTTCCTATATATGCCTTAAAAAAATAAAGATATATTATCTGTTAAGAGAGGACGGTATTATGGCAGCAATACTTGTATGCGACGATGATAAGGAAATAGTGGATGCGATTGAGATATATCTGATGCAGGAAGGCTATCAGATATATAAGGCCTATGATGGGGAGCAGGCAATTAAAATATTAAAGGAAAAGGATATCCATCTGCTGATTATCGATGTGATGATGCCGAAACTGGACGGTATTCACGCAACACTTAAAATCAGGGAATACAGCAGTATTCCGATTATTATTTTATCCGCAAAATCGGAGGATACGGATAAAATTCTGGGGCTTAATATCGGAGCGGACGATTACGTCACGAAGCCTTTTAACCCTTTGGAGCTGGTGGCAAGGGTAAAATCAAATCTGCGCAGATATACGACCTTGGGAAACCTGAATATTGAAAATAACGAGTTGTTCCGTGCAGGAGGTCTTTGTATTAATGATAATACAAAAGAAGTTACGGTAGACGGGGAAAATGTGAAATTGACACCCATTGAGTACAATATACTGCTTCTTCTTGTTAAAAATCAGGGGAGGGTTTTTTCCATTAACCAGATTTATGAGAGCATATGGAATGAAGAAGCAATCGGGGCAGATAATACGGTGGCCGTCCATATCAGGCATATCAGGGAAAAAATTGAAATAGACCCGAAAGAACCCCGCTATCTTAAAGTGGTGTGGGGAGTCGGTTATAAAATAGAAAAGCAGTAATATTGCGATGCCGAAAGGCGGCATGGAGGTTAGCGTGAAAAGAAGGTATTTAAAAAGAGGTGCGAGAAGAAATCTGCTGATTTTGCAGCATATAATGATTGTTGCGGCTGCCGTTGCCATATTGATTGTGCTGACCGGTTCCAGTGTTATGCTGGCCGGTGTGGAGGGCAATTACAGTTACAGTATGGATGCGGGAGAAAGGGAAACTGTTTTTGAAGATTCTCTTTTATTCAACCATATATTTGGAAGGGGAGTAACGGATGTGGCCCGGATGGTGGCAGTCCAGTCCCAGATGGAGACGGACGGGCATTTTGACGGAGATAAAGTTATTGATGTGACAACTTTTTATTATCGTTTCGGTGATCTTCCTCAAAGGTATGTGACGGTAAAGTACCGCCTGGAAGATTTAATCAAATGGGCGCAATACGGATTTGAATATGAGGAGAGATGGTTTACCGGAGAACAAGCGGATGAATTTTTAAGCAGGACCAGTACTTATACGAAAATCGACTATAGTTCAGGAAAATTGCAGGGAAGTATCGTGACTCCTTTTAATGCACAGCTGGACGAATATACGGAGGAATACAGCGTTTCGGCCAATGGGCTGGAAAACGGGGAGTTTTACAGGGATGATACCAATGCCAAAATACTTCATAACAGATATCAGACCGTGGATAAAAAGAATATTGAGGATTATACCGGCACCTGGGAAGATTATAATGAGTTATGCCAATATGTTCAGGAAACGGCAAAGATGATTGCCGGCAATTATCAGGAATATATTAAGTATAAGGAATATTATGATGCGGGCAGTTCTAATGTAAGATTTTATATTATAAAAAGGATAGGAGACAGGGAAGAAATTTATACCAATCTGCCGGACCGCACACTTTCAGAAAAGGAAATTGCTAAGAAGTTTCAGGGATATGGAAAATATTTATATTTTAATCCGGAAGATATGGTGTTTGATTCCAATACTTTGATTGAAGAAAGCACCGTAAGACATATTTTTAATTCGTTCGAATATGCATATCCGGAAACAATGAAAGCTTGGATAGGAGTGGATACTTCATATCCGGCAGCGGATGTTTATATACAGGGAATGAAAGGATATGAGAGCTATATACCGTATTATTGGCAGCTGATTGGATTTGCGGCGGCCTGCATCTGCATCTATCTGCTGCTGCTTGTCTATCTGACGGTGATGGAAGGCCGTTGCGTGGACGAGGAAGGAAATATGGAAATCAAGCTGAAAAGCATGGATCATATACCCACGGAGTGCGTGGTGCTCGCTGCAGTTCTGGTGGTAGGAGGGATTATTGTTGCCTTAATCTACGTCTTTGATTCCATGTCCTATGAATATTATTACGAGACCTGGTTTAAAGTGGCTGCAGGGATTGTGGTGCTGATTTGTGAATTGCTGTTCACGGGATTCTATTACAGCCTAATCCGCAGGCTGAAAGCGGATAACCTTTGGAAGGAGAGTCTGGCTTTTAAGACAGTTGTCAATGGAAAAGCGGCGGTATGGAAAATATATGATAATGGGGATGTGATTATAAAGACATGGGTTCCTTATGTGATTTTTCTCCTGATTAATTTTATTTTTGTCATGTTCGGATGGAAAGGTATGTTAATCATTGCCTGTCTGGATTTGGCCTTTGGAATACTGATTTACCGTAATACAAAAGACAGACAGCGTATTGTAGAAGGAATTGAAAAGATACGGGAAGGCGATTTTAAGCATAAAGTAAATGAAGAAAGACTGCATGGGGATAATCTTGTGCTGGCAAAGGCAGTGAACAGTATAGGAGAAGGAATACGTGTAGCTGTGGAAACCAGCATGAAGGATGAAAGGCTGAAAGCGGATTTGATTACAAATGTTTCCCACGATATCAAGACGCCGTTAACATCCATCATCAACTATGTGGATTTGATTAAACGGGAGAATATCGAAAGCGAAAAAGTAAAAGGATATGTGGATGTTCTGGACAGCAAATCCCAAAGGCTGAAACAGCTTACGGACGATT
>DNJW01000099.1:0-18747 GCA_003488965.1 Lachnospiraceae bacterium
GCCGCCGGGCCAACTTTTTTTATTAATGAATAAAGCATCTTGACATTCGCAAAAAGAATGATATAATGAACATATGAACAATAATTCATATGATAACGGACAGATTGGAAAACGGGGGTGACAGATATTGATATAGTGCAGGTATGCGGTCTGATTCTTTGGGGTATTTTTTATGGCAGTTATCTGGCAAAAGTTATGCTGGAAAGGAAAAAGGGAATTACCGTCAGCCGGATGTGTGTGGGTGAAAAGGAAATATCGGCCAGAGTGATTGAGGTGTTTCTTCTTTTTTTTACTTACGGTACGGCGGCTGTCCAGCTTCTTTCGGTTTTCGTTTACCATAAATGGGAAAGGCTTCTGGCAGGGAATGAAAGCATGGATGCGGCGGCAGGAATGCATTTTGCCGGAGCGTTCAATCTGGCGGGGATGGTACTGGCTGTGGCCGGAATTGTATTTTTTGTTTCTGCCATGAAAGAAATGAAGGAAAACTGGCGGGCGGGTATTGACGAAAACCAGAATACTTGTATGGTGACCGGAGGAATTTATAAAATAAGCCGGAATCCGGCATTTGTAGGGTTTGATTTATTTTATGCGGGATATGGAATTCTTTTTTCCAACGGACTGATGCTTCTTTTTGCAGTACTGGCTATCTTTACTCTTCATATGCAGATAAAGGAAGAGGAAAAGTATATGGAGAAAAGATATGGGAGAGCATATAGGGCGTATAAGGAAAAAGTAAGAAGGTATTTATAGGAGGAAGACCATGAAGCATCAGGAGGAACAGGTAGAGAAGTGTGAATTTATCCATGTTCATGAAGACATTGTGAAAAAAGTGAACGGGAAAATGCCCGAAGAGGATAAGCTTTACGACCTGGCGGATTTTTTTAAAGTGTTTGCGGATTCCACCAGAATTAAAATTTTGTATGTGCTGATGTGCGGAGAGATGTGCGTCTGCGACTTGGCGCAGATTTTAAACATGACCCAGTCGGCGATTTCCCATCAGCTTCGTACGCTGAAACAGATGGATTTGGTACGTAACAGGAGGGAAGGGAAAACGGTTTTTTATTCTCTTGCGGACGGCCATATCAAAACAATTTTAAGCCAAGGGATGGACCATATTGAAGAAGATGAGTAAAACGGCTCAGAAATGGAGGAAAAGATGAAGAAAACTTATATTTTGGAAGATTTGGATTGTGCGCATTGCGCAGCGGAGATTGAAGCGGCAGTAGGGAAGCTGGACGGGGTGACGAGCAGTACCGTGACTTTCCTGACACAGAAGCTGACCATAGAAGTAGAGGATGCGAAAGCGGATAAGATTACAAAGGAAATCAAAAAAACAGTGAAAAAATATGAGCCTGATGTAGAAGTAGTAGAAAAATAACATCTGGCGGCATATCAGAAAGGCAGAAAGAGGGTATAGGGTCATGAGCAGAAAGTTAAAAAAGAGAATAAAAAGAGTAGGAATAGGGGCGGCAGTTTATATTGCAGCGGTGCTGTTTTCTCATTTTGTTCCCCGGATTGCTGTCGGCTCTTTGCAAATAAATGCAGCATTGATTGCATTTCTTGCCGCTTATGTTATCATAGGCGGAGATGTGGTAAAAAATGCGGTAAAGAATATCGGGCATGGCCAGATTTTTGATGAGAATTTTCTGATGATGGTGGCTACGGCAGGGGCTTTTATCGTGGCGGAATACGAAGAAGCGGTGGCCGTCATGCTGTTTTATCAGGTGGGTGAATGTTTCCAGTCCTATGCGGTGAATAAATCCAGAAAGTCCATTGCGGATTTGATGGATATCCGTCCGGACTATGCCAATGTAATCAGGGACGGCGAAGCGGTAGAAGTGGGACCGGAGGAGGTGGCTATCGGCGAGACCATCCTGGTAAAGCCGGGGGAAAGGATTCCTTTGGACGGTACTGTAATGAAAGGGAATTCTTCTTTGGATACCATGGCTCTTACCGGAGAAAGCCTGCCCAGGGATGTGGCGGAAGGTGAGGAGGTCATCAGCGGCTGCGTAAATCTTTCCGGAGTGCTGGAGGTTCGGGTATCGAAGGGCTTCGGCGAATCAACTGTGGCGAAGATTCTGGATTTGGTGGAAAATGCAGGAAGCAAAAAATCGGAGGCGGAGCATTTTATTACAAAGTTTGCCAGATATTATACGCCCATAGTGGTAGGGCTTGCCGTGCTTCTGGCAATCATTCCGCCTTTGGCTGCCGGGGGAGGATGGGCGGACTGGATTTACAGGGCATTGAGTTTTCTTGTTATTTCCTGTCCCTGCGCCTTGGTAATCAGTATACCTTTAAGCTTTTTCGGCGGTCTTGGAGGGGCCAGCAGAAACGGCATACTGATAAAAGGGAGCAATTATCTGGAAGCCCTTGCAGATGCGGAAATGATAGTTATGGATAAAACGGGGACACTGACAAAAGGAATTTTTGCGGTGAAAACAATCAATCCCGTTTCAGGAGTTGCTCCTGAGGAACTGCTGGAGACGGCGGCTTATGCAGAAAGCTTTTCCAACCATCCGATTTCAAAATCCCTTTTACAGTCCTATGGGAAAACCATTGACAGTTCCCGTATAAAGGATGTGGAGGAAACGGCAGGCCATGGTATCAGCGCCGTTTTTGACGGACGTAATATTCTGGCAGGAAACAGCAGGATGATGGAAAGCCGCGGCATAACGGTTAAAACGGCAGCAGAAATAGGAACAATTGTTCATGTGGCAAGGGAAAAAGAGTATTTAGGATATATTGTAATAGCCGATGAGGTAAAAGCGGATGCCAGGGAAGCTGTGGATGGCTTTAAAAAAGCCGGCATGAAAAATATTGTGATGCTGACCGGGGACCAGAAAAAAACGGCTGACTGCATAGCGGAGGAACTGGGAATTACGGAAGTGTATGCGGAACTTCTTCCCGCCGGGAAGGTGGAGCAAGTGGAGAAACTGCTGGCGGCAAAGTCGGAAAAAGGAAGGCTGGTCTTCGTAGGGGACGGCATCAACGACGCCCCGGTGCTTGCCCGGGCGGATATCGGAGTGGCCATGGGAGGACTTGGTTCCGATGCGGCGATAGAGGCGGCGGATGTGGTCATTATGACCGATGAACCGTCCAAAATCGTGAAAGCCATGCAGATATCCAAAAAGACGCTGGCGATTGTAAAACAGAACATCGTGTTCGCTATCGGAGTAAAAGTACTGGTGCTGCTGCTGGCGGCAGTAGGCATAGCGACTATGTGGGCGGCAGTGTTCGCCGATGTGGGGGTGGCAGTGATTGCTATATTGAATGCGATGAGGGCTATGAAGTAGGTTGGTATAGAGGTCACTCCAAAATAAGTTCGAATAGAGTCCGCACAGCCGGAGAAAATATTTCTACGGAAGCCCCCTTCCGCTTCACAAAAAACGCAGCAGACGCTAGGTTCGTGAGGAACCAGAGATTAAAATCTCTGGTTTTTTTGAGCCTAGTGCCGTTACGTTTTTTGTGGAGCGGGAGCGGGGCGACGGAGGAATATGCTTTCCCCCGGACGGACTGTCAGGCAATATGTATACGATTAAATAACGGCAAATACACCTCCATATGAATAGTGAGCAATTTTTCACCTTGACGCATACCCCCATGGGGTATATAATTTATTTCATAAAAACAGAATACCAAAAACAATAATACACAAAGCAAATACCATCCATACAGAAAGGCATAAAAAATATGAAAGACGCCGAAAATAAAAAAGCAAGAGAAATCAATGCAGGAGAGGCTTGCAAAGCAGAAAAAACCTGCAAAGCAGGAAAGGACTGCTGCCATAAGACAAAAATACGGCAGGAAAAGGAATATAACGACCTGATTCACCGTCTGAACCGTATTGAAGGGCAGATACGGGGGATTAAAGGGATGGTGGAAGAGGAACGCTACTGTACGGATATCCTTGTTCAGGTGGCGGCGGTAAATGCTGCATTGAATAGCTTTAATAAGGTGCTGCTGGCCAGCCATATACGGAGCTGTGTGGTGGATGATATTAAGGCAGGCAGGGAGGAAACCATTGATGAGCTGGTGGAGACTCTGCAGAAAGTGATGAAGTAGCGGCTGATATTTGCCGCGGGCAAGGAGGAATAGATGGAACAATATATAGTAACCGGAATGAGCTGTGCCGCCTGCAGCGCCCATGTGGAGAAGGCGGTAGCCAAGGTACCGGGAGTCACATCCTGCTCGGTGAGCCTTCTGACTAATTCCATGGGAGTGGAAGGAACGGCATCGGAACAGGAGATTGTTGCGGCGGTGGAGAAAGCGGGTTATGGGGCGCGTAGAAAGGAAAATAGGAGTACTGGAGGAGACCGGGCAAGAAGAGAAGCTGGGGAAGAGGCTCTGAAAAAGGATGCGGAAGAAGCGGAAAAGGCTATGAAGCGGCGGCTGGCAGTGTCGATAGGTTTTTTGGTTCCGCTGATGTATATTTCCATGCATCATATGTTTTATGAATGGTTCGGGCTTCCCGTTCCGGCGTTTGTCCGTGCGGCATTCCATGGAAGCGAAAATGCAGTCACTTTTGCATTTTCCCAGTTTTTGCTGCTGCTTCCCATTTTATATATGAACCAGAAATATTTCAAAGTAGGATTTAAGACGCTGTTTAGGGGAAGCCCGAATATGGACAGCCTGATTGCTATCGGAGCGTCGGCGGCAGTTGTTTACGGCTGTTTTGCCATTTTCAGAATTGGCTACGGGCTGGGGCATGGGGATATGGCGCTGGTAGAACAGTATTCCATGGATATTTATTTTGAATCGGCGGGCACCATTCTGACTTTAATTACAGTAGGAAAATATCTGGAAACAAAGTCAAAAGGGAAAACCAGCGCGGCGATTACAAAACTGATGGATTTGTCGCCGAAAACGGCAGTGGTGCTTAGGGAGGACGGGAGCGAGGAGCAGATTCCTACAGAGGATGTAAAAAAGGGAGATATATTTTTTGTAAAGCCGGGCAGTCTGGTACCTGTAGACGGTATTGTGCTGGAAGGGAATTCCAGCGTGGATGAGTCTGCAATCACCGGGGAAAGCATTCCGGTGGAGAAAAGGGAAGGCGACAAGGTAGTATCCGCCACGGTGAATAAGGCGGGGGCATTAAAATGCCGGGCGGAAAAAGTAGGGGAAGATACTACCCTGTCCCAGATTATACGTCTTGTGGAGGAGGCAGGCGCATCCAAGGCGCCGATTGCCAGATTGGCAGATAAGATTGCCGGAGTTTTTGTACCTGCAGTGATTGGGATTGCGCTTTTGGCATCGGTCATATGGCTGATAAGCGGCGCCGGATTTGAATTTGCCATGTCGGTGGGAATTGCGGTACTGGTCATTTCCTGTCCGTGCGCCCTTGGTCTGGCTACTCCGGTAGCGATTATGGTGGGAACCGGCGTGGGAGCAAAGTACGGAGTACTGATTAAATCCGGGGAGGCGCTGCAGGAAGCAAAGAACGTGGACACCGTAGTGCTGGATAAAACAGGTACTGTCACAGAAGGGAAGCCCTGCGTTACCGATGTAAAAGGTTTTTCGGAGGGATGGGACAGAAATCAGGTGCTGGGGTTTGCAGCAGCGCTGGAAAAGCCCAGCGAGCATCCGCTGGCAGAAGCCGTAGTAGAGGCCGCCGGGGAAGCCGGATGTGTTTTGCGTAAGGTGGAGGAATTTCAGGCGGTATTCGGAAAAGGAGTCCAAGGGAAAATAGAAGGAATTTTCTATTTCGCAGGAAACAGAAAGTTTCTGGAAGAAAAGTCGGTGAGCCTTACCGGCGAACAGGAGCGGCTGGCTGAGCAGCTGGCGGAAGAAGGGAAGACTCCTCTGCTGTTTGGATGTATAGAGAAAGAAGAGGGACAGGAGCGTCCGGGAGAAGAGGGGAAAAGAGGACGTCTGCTGGCGGTGATAGCAGTGGCGGATACGGTAAAGGATTCGTCGGCAGAAGCCATCCGCCAATGGCAGCAAATGCATATCCGGACGATTATGCTCACCGGGGATAACAGGAAGACAGCGGAAGCGGTGAGAAAAAAACTGGGAATTGCAGAGGTTATTGCCGAGGTTCTTCCCGGAGAAAAGGAAGAAAAAATCAGGTCGCTGAAAGAGCAGGGAAGAAAGGTTGCCATGATTGGCGACGGCATTAACGATGCTCCTGCATTGGCAAGCGCGGATGTAGGGATTGCTATCGGCGCCGGAACCGATGTCGCCATGGAAAGCGCGGACATTATTCTCATGAAAAGCGATTTGCGGGATGCAGTAACAGCCATCCGCTTAAGCAAGGCAGTTATCCGTAATATAAAGGAGAATTTGTTCTGGGCATTTTTTTACAACAGCATAGGGATACCTTTGGCAGCAGGCGTACTGTATCCGCGGACCGGACTGAAACTAAATCCTATGTTCGGAGCCGCAGCGATGAGCTTAAGCAGCGTCTGCGTTGTGACCAACGCCCTCAGGCTGCGTAATTTTAAGGAAGCAAAAGAAGCTTTGAATAATCAGTTAAAGGAGGAAAAGAAAATGACAAAGACAATGATTGTAGAAGGGATGTCCTGCGGGCATTGTACGGCAAGGGTGCAGAAGGCACTGGAAGCGGTGGAAGGCGTTGCATCGGTGGAAATGAGCCTGGAGGAAAAGAGTGCGGTTATCACGCTGGATAGGGAAGTGCCGGATGAGGTGCTGAAAGATGCCGTAGTAAAGGCGGATTATGAGGTAGCCGAAATCCGGTAACAGGGTTTATATCCCCAAATTATCCCTCCTTGTCTTCCAGCATACGGTATCCGATGCCGATTTCCGTAAAAATGTAATGAGGTTCTGCCGGATTTTTTTCCAGTTTCCGCCGGATATTTGCCATGTTCACCCGCAGGATGCGGTTGTCGTCATCGGCATAGGGACCCCAGACATTAGAAATCAGGGAATCATAAGTGATGACTTTGCCGGAATTGCGGGCAAGGAGGGAAACAATTTTGAATTCTATCTGGGTCAGATGGATTTCCGCTCCGTCAAGGGTAACAAGCCTTTTTTCAAAGTTTATGACAAGGCCTTCCGCCTGATAAGGACGCTGGTTGATAAGCGAATCGGTGTGAAGCCGGTTGCTGTGCCGCAGGGCGGTACGTATGCGGGCCATCAGCTCCGAGGGACCGAAGGGCTTTGTAATATAATCGTCGGCGCCGCTGTCCAAGGCACGGACCTTTTCCTGCTCCTGAGTGCGCGCGGAGATGACGATAATGGGAATGCTTGCCCAAGTGCGGATTTCTTCAATGATTTCAAGACCATCCCTGTCAGGAAGCCCTAAATCCAGAAGAATCAGGTCAGGACAGCTGGAGGTAATGAGGGAAATGCCTGTCTGTGCATTGGAGGCGGTAAAAACCTTATAATCCTGTGCGGTTAGCGTGGAGGCTATAAAGTGGCAGATATTTTTTTCATCTTCGATTAAAACAATGGTTATTTTGGTGTTCATATAATCTAATCTCCGGTTATTTTGGCAAAGAAAAATGGAAATCGGTTCCTTGTGTGCAGGGAGTGGCACAAATAGTGCCTTTATGGGCGGAAATAATGGTTTTGCAGATAGACAGACCGATGCCCATCCCCCGGGAACTGTCCGCAGAAATATTTCCAGTGTATGCCGTTCCGTCAAAAATGGTCCGTATCCGTTCCGGGGAGATGCCGATACCGTAATCCCTGACATGAAAGATTACAAAATGTTCGGATTCTTCTACATAAAAGGAAATAGGCAGCGGGCTTTTGGAATGCAGGATGGCATTTTCCAGCAAGTTAATAAGAACTTGTTCGATTAAAATGGCATCCATGGGAATCATAAGCAGATCTTCCGGTACACGGACCGTAATCTGTGCATCGGGCAGCCGTTTTTTCAGCCGTATGACTGCTTCGGACACGACTTCTTCTACCGATTCGCAGGATTTGCTTACATTGGCCTCTCCGCCTTGAATGCGGGTAACGGATAATAGGTTCTCTACCATATTTAACAGCCAGTTGGCATCTTCATAAATCTGTCTTACCAGTTCTTCTTTCTGTTCTTCATTAAAATATTCCCCGTTTTCCAGATAAGAGGTACTGGAACCGATAATACTTGTTAAAGGAGTGCGGAGGTCATGGGAAATAGCGCGTAAAAGATTGGCACGTACTTTTTCTTTTTCCGCTTCTATCAGCAGCTGTTCCCTTTCCGAAAGCATCTGCATCTGCTGTTTCATATGGGTGGTGGCGGCGCTGGTCATAAAGGAAATGGCAAGCATGACAATAAAAGTAACGGGATAGCCTGCCAAAGTAAAATTTAATGCCCAGTAAGGGTATGTGAACAGAAAATTGACACAGACAACGCCGGTCATAGAGGCAAAAATACCCCAGAAATATCCGTCTGTAATACGGGCAATCAATATAAGGGCGAGAATGTATAAAAGCGCCACATTGGCTGAATTCTGCGAAATATTGAAATAAAACGAAGAAAGAACCGTGGCGAGAAAAAGCAGAAGCAAGGTAATAAGGGCATCCTTTTTGCGGCTTTTTTTGGATGAAGTTTCTGGAAACAAAAAATGAAGAAGACGCTGCATAGTCTAATCCTTTTGACGATATGTGAGGATGCTGTTATTTGGAAACGGCTTCATTTTAGCATTTTTATTAAGGAAGTGCAATATAAATGGAATATGAAAAAATGGTTTTGTTTCTGACGGCTGCTTCCAGCCTAGGAAATTTATCCCTTCTGCCCTGATATATTGCAAAAAACTTTGACATTTATGTTGAAAAATGGTAGGCTTATTATGATTGGTGCATAGTGCCGGAAAATATATTGAAAAGAGGGAGACATATGGATAGGCAACAGATATTAATTGTTGATGATGAAGAAGTTAACAGAGCGATACTTGGAGAAATCTTTCGTGACGATTATGACATCATAGAGGCTTCAAACGGGCAGGAGGCGATTGAGCAGCTGAAGGAAAATAATAACGTTGTATTGATATGCCTTGATGTTGTTATGCCCGTACTAGATGGATTCGGCGTGTTGGATTACATGGAAGAAAATGATCTGCTGAATAAGATACCGGTTATTTTGATAACGGGAGAATCCGTTGCATCCAGCGAAGGCAGGGCATATAACTATGGTGTGGCGGATGTTATGCATAAACCCTTTTATCCTCACATTGTCATGAGAAGAAGCAGCAATATTATTGAGCTTTACCAGAATAAGCTTCATATGGAACAGAAGCTGAAGGAGCAGGAAGAAAAAATCCGGGCGCAGGAAAGCCGGAACAGAAAAAATAATGAATTTATGATTGATGCACTGAGTGCGGTAGTAGAATTCAGAAGTCTGGAAACGGGAGACCATATTAAGAGAATTAAATATTTTACAAGAATATTATTAAAATATATGGCAAAATATTTCCCCAAATACGGCTTGACGCCGGAACAGATTGACGAGATTGCCAGAGCGTCGGCTTTGCATGATATCGGCAAAATCGGAATTTCAGATGCTATTCTTTTAAAACCGGGCCGGCTGACGGAAGAAGAATTTGAGGTGATGAAAGAGCATACCACGATTGGATGCGAAATTCTGAAGAATTTCCGCCAAAGCGAAGATGAGGACGACGAATTTTTCCAGTACTGCTACGATATCTGCCGCTATCACCATGAAAGATGGGACGGTAAGGGATATCCTGACCAGCTGGTGGGGGATGAGATTCCTTTGTGTGCACAGATAGTTGCCATTGCGGATGTATACGATGCTCTGGTAAGCAACAGGGTATATAAAGGGGCATATGCAAACAATGTGGCGTACGATATGATTATGAACGGGGAGTGCGGCGAGTTTGCACCGGATGTTCTGGAATGCTTTGACTTGGCGAAGGAAGACTTTTTCAATATTGTGGAAGTAATTAAGATGTTTACATTTGTATAACGCAGTCTGAGGAAATCCGGGGGGATGAGATGATGGAAAAGAATGAATTTCTTTCGTCCTTTGTTGAGAGTGCATTGGAAATGGTCCTCGTATTTGACCGAAAGGGGACCGTGACTTATGCAAATGCCGGGGCAAGGGAAAAGCTTGGTTATGGGGAAGAAATAGGTGATATACATATCAGCGATATATTTCCCGCAGTTTTTACGAAGACGGAGGAAGGGTTTTCCACAGAACATAAGTTTGGACAGAAGACAGAGAATATGTCGGCGTATCGGAAAAACCAGACTTGTTTTCCCACTGAAACCCGGATTATGCAGGACGGCAGCGGGCAGTACGTGTGCATGTCCAATGATATACTGGAGAAGGAATTTCTGGGCAGGGAAGTGGCCCAGGTAAGGGCGGAAGCAGAACAGGCAATGAAGGTAAAAACCGAATTTGTCGCCAATGTGACCCATGAGCTGCGGACGCCTGTAAATGGTATTTTGGGCAATGTCAGGGAATTGCTGGAGGTGGAGTCGGATGAGGATAAGCTGAAAAAACTCCGCCTGATGGAACGCTGCTGCGGAAACATGGGGATGATTATTAATAATATTCTGGATTTTTCAAAGCTTGAAGCAGGGAAATTTACCCTGGATCCCCAGAAGTTTCATTTTAAGAATATGATGGATTATGTAAAGGACAGCCACAGCAGAAGAATTACGGAGAAGGGACTGGATTTTGTTGTGTCTATGTCCGATGATATTCCGGAATATCTGATAGGGGATGAACTGCGGATTGTCCAGATACTGAATAATCTGATAAATAATGCTATGAAGTTTACATCCATAGGACGGATTAGCGTAGAAGTGGTGAAAACAGCCCAGATAAAGGATAAGATAGAATTATATTTCTTCGTCATGGATACCGGAATCGGAATAGATAAACAGGACGAAGACAAGCTGTTTCAAAGTTTTTCCCAGGTGGATGCTTCTATTTCCAGACAGTACGGGGGAACCGGGCTGGGCCTGAATATCTGCAAGCAGCTGGTGGAATTGATGGGGGGGACCATAGAGGTGGAAAGCGAAAAAGGAAAAGGATCCAATTTTTCGTTTTCCATATGGGTTACCGTCCCGGAGGGAGAAAATATGCCGGCCGGAACGGTACAGAGACCATTTATGCGGCATAGGCCGATTCAGGATGCCGGAGAGGACGGTGTGCGCAGATATGGGAGCGGTGCCAATAAGGATGCTTTGAAAAAAACTTTATCAAAACTGATTCTTTGTGTAGAGATGGAAAACTGGGAGAAGGCTGAAGGATTTGCAGATACCGTAAAGCAGCTGACCAGTGAGGCGCCAAAGGAAATGAAAAATACGGCACTGCGCCTGAAAATGGCTATTCAGAAAGAGAATTATGATAAAGCGTCTGCAGCTTTTGAAAAGATGAATGCACTGATGGACAGCGAAGAAAGCGGACCGGGGGAAGGATAAGGATGAGCGCCATTCGGATTTTGATTGTAGATGATATGGAAATGAACCGGGTAATTTTGGAACAGATTATTGCGGATATGGGATATGAACCTGTTTTGGCGGAAAGCGGGGAGCAGGCGCTGGAGCTGATGCAGGAGTTTACTCCCCATCTGGTATTGTCGGATATTTCCATGCCGGGAATGGACGGCTATGAGCTGTGCCGTATCCTAAAAAGCAATCCGGAAACAAGAGATATTCCGGTTATTTTCATATCGGCATATACCGATGCGCAGGATATCGTCCGCGGGTTTTCTTTAGGCGGAGATGACTATATTACCAAGCCTTTTATCCCGGAGGTTGTACAGGCAAGAGCAGGCGTACATTTGCGGCTGTATGAGAGCAACAGACAGCTGAAGGAGACAAACAGGCGCTTGCAGGCTTCGGTCAGCACGCAGCTGTCGCAGATAGAGAAAGGCAAGAGAAACGTGCTGCATGCCTTGGCAAATGCGGCTGCAGAAAATGCCTACTTTGGAAGCGGGCATACAGAGAGAATGGGGAGAAACTGCAGGACTCTTGCACAGGGGCTGCAGCTTTCACCGATGTTTGAAGACAGAATTTCCGATAGTTTTATCGATACAATAGAGATTGCTGCACCATTGTGCGATATAGGAAACATTGCCCTTCCAAGGGAGATTCTCCAGAAAAATTCCAGACTGACAGAGGAAGAGACAGAGATTGCCAGAAGACATACGTCAATTGGTGCAAAATTACTTAGTGACATCCGCACGGGCAGCGATTATAATGATTTTATAGAACTGGCTATTGATATTGCGCATTTTCATCATGAAAACTGGGACGGCAGCGGCTATCCGGAAGGACGGATGGGAGAAGATATTCCGCTGGCAGCCAGAATAACATCATTAGTCAGTGTTTACTGTGCATTGACGGAAAACAGGTCTTACCGCCCCTCTCTTGGCATGGATGAAGCTCTTTCATTGATGGAGAAGGATGCCGGCAAGAAATTTGATCCGGATATGTTCAGAATTTACCGTAAAATATACCGTCAGCTGTGCTGAACAGACAGGATGTATCAGTTATACTGATATACCGGCGGAATGAAATAGTGCAACTAAAAATACAATGCAGCTGGGGAAAGGAAAAAAAAAGACCGGCGCTCTGGGAGGTTGAGATGATTGATTACAGATGAGGAGTTTTTAAGAATTGCAAATTATTTAAAAAAGCGCTATGGTATTGATATGGGCCAGAAAAAGGTTATAATGAATGGTAGGCTCGAAAATTATCTGAAGAGGGAAGGCTGGAAAACTTTTAATGAGTATATGGATGCCTTGCAGAAAGATGCTTCAGGAAAACTGGAAAAGGGCTTAATTAATCATTTGACAACCAATCATACTTTTTTTATGCGTGAGTTTGAACATTTTGAATTTTTTAGAGACACAGTACTTCCTTATCTAAAAAATAAGGAAAGTGCGCGCAAGGATTTACGCATTTGGTGCGGTGCATCTTCCACAGGAGAAGAGCCTTATATGATTGCAATGGTACTGAAAGAGTTTTTCGGACCGGAGCATAAGAACTGGGATACCAAAGTACTGGCGACGGATATTTCCACAAAGGTGCTTCAGAAGGCAGTTGCCGGTGTTTACCAGAGCGAAAGTATTGAAGCCTTGCCGGAAAAATGGAAACGGCAGTTTTTAAGGAAACTTCCCGGACAAGACCAGTATGCAATAATAGATGAATTGAAAAAAGAAGTGATTTTCCGTCAGTTTAATCTGATGAATCCGTTTCCGTTTAAAAGGAAAATGCATGTAGTATTCCTGCGCAACGTAATGATATATTTTGATGCTCCCACAAAACAGGAATTGGTTCGGAAAGTATATGACTGTCTGGAACCGGGGGGATATCTGTTTATCGGGACAACAGAAACGCTGGACAGGGGCAGCAGCGCTTTTAAAATAATCCGCCCTTCAATTTTTAGAAAGTAAGAAGGTAAGAAATATATGCGTCCAATTAGAGTTTTGGTAGTAGAAGATTCCTTGGTTTTCCGGGAACTGCTGGTACAGAATCTGAATAAAGCCCCTGAGATTGAGGTGGTTGCAGCAGCAAGGGATCCTTTTGAAGCAAGAGATGCAATTCTTAAATACCGTCCGGATGTTATGACATTGGATGTGGAACTTCCGAGAATGAGCGGTATTGAGTTTTTGAGGAAACTGATGCCGCAGTATCCGATTCCGGTAGTTGTAATCAGCGCATTGAGCGATAAGGTTTTTGAAGCATTGAATGCCGGTGCAGTGGATTTTGTTGCGAAACCGGTGGGTACCGGCAGGGCACAGATAGAGGACTTTATCCATAATGAGTTAAGTGAAAAAGTGAAAATCGCTTCCAATGTAAAGACGAGCAATATTAGGAAAACAGCGGTGCAGCAGCCGGTGCAGCAGCCGATGCAGCTGCATGACAATAATATTGTAGTGGCAATCGGCGCATCTACAGGAGGAACGGAAGCTATTTTTTCTGTAGTGAAGAATTTTGGACCTGATATTCCCGGGGTTGTAATTGTGCAGCATATGCCGCCGGGCTTTACGGAGATGTATGCCAAGAGGCTGGACGGACAGTGCCGGGTCAAAGTAAAGGAGGCATGTACCGGCGACAGGGTCATGCGGGGCCAGGTGCTGATTGCTCCCGGAGGAGACAGGCATATGAGACTGGTAAAGGTAAACGGTGTCTATCAGGTAGAATGCCGGCAGGGACCGAAAGTGAACGGTCATTGCCCTTCGGTGGATGAACTTTTCTTTTCCGTGGCCAATGCAGCCGGATCCCATGCTTTGGGCATTATACTGACGGGAATGGGCGGAGACGGTGCAAAAGGGCTTTTAGCCATGAGAAAAGCAGGAGCCCAAACCATCGGACAGGATGAGTCCACGTGTGTGGTATACGGAATGCCGAAAGTAGCTTACGATATTGGAGCGGTAAAGCACCAGGTCAGACTGGATGAGATAGCAAAAAAGACATATATGCTTTTAAGCAATATGTAGCATGATTTTATCCCGCTTGGCACATGGGTACAGATTTGCAGGTTGAGAAAGGAGCATAGTTATTAATATGAAAATTTTATTGGCGGAGGATGATTTTGTAACAAGAAAATTTATGTCGAATTTTTTATCCAAATATGGGGAATGCGATGTCACAGTGGACGGGATGGAAGCTGTAGATGCATTTATGCTTGCTTTGGAAGAGGAAGAACCTTATGATTTGGTATGTCTTGATATTATGATGCCTGTTATGGACGGATATCAGGCTCTGAAAGGAATACGTAATCTGGAAAAGCAGAAGAATATTCCGGAAGATGAAGCAGTTAAGGTAATTATGACAACGGCCCTGAATGAAGAGAGAAATGTAAAGATGGCCTTCGAACTGGGCTGCACGATATATTCCGGAAAGCCAATTGACCAAGACCGGTTTGAACAGGCGCTAAAAAAGCTTGGACTGGTTTAAAATATAAAAGCAAGGTAAAGCGAGGAAGGAGAAACATATGGCTGACGAATTTAACACGGAAGGCATGTTGGACATGTATTTGTTTGAGAATGAACAGCTGCTGGAGCAGCTTCAGGAAATGGTGCTGGAGCAAAAGGATGCGGAATGTTTTGATGAAGACAGCATTAATGAAATTTTCCGGACAATGCATACCATCAAAGGTTCATCAGGCATTATGATGTTTGATAATATAACGGCTATTTCCCATAAATTGGAAGATGTATTTTTCTATTTAAGGGAATCTCATCCAGAGGGAGTTCCCCATCTGGAACTGGTGGAGCATGTGCTGGAGGTAGAGGATTTTATCAGCGGTGAAATGGAGAAAATCAAGAACGGGCAGACTTCAGACGGAGACCCCAGCGAGATTATAGCGGATTTGGACGAGTTTCTGAATAAAATCCAGAAAAAGGACGGCGTAAGCGATAGCAAGGAACTGCCTAAAAATGTCCATGAGGAGCCGAAGCAGTTCTATATTGCACCGGTGGCAAGCAGCAACAGCCGTTTTTACAAGATTAATGTTATTTTCTTTCAGGAAACGGAAATGGCCAATGTCCATGCTTATAAAGTAGTGTATGCTTTGAAGGAAATTGCAGAGGATATCCTTTATTCTCCGGAAGATATTATTGCGGATGAAAGCAGCGCACAGGTGATTATTGAAAAAGGATTCCGTATTTTGCTGCAGGCTCAGGCGTCAGAGGAAGAAGTACGGAATATTATCGGTGTGGGCTATGATATTGAAAAAGTAGAAATTTACGAATGCAAGGCAGAGGAATTTCTGCAGGGCTTTGATTTCGGAGAACCTTCCATTGATCTAGAGTCCAGTGTGGAAGAAATTGAGGCAAAAACAGCCGGTGAGGAAGAAAAGAAAAAGAAAGAGGATAAGATAGCTCCCGGTGATTTTGTAATCAAACCGAAGGAAGCCGGAAAGCCGAGAAAGCTTGCAAAAGACAAATCAAAGGCGGATAAGGCTACATTTATCAGCGTAAATGTAAACAAAATGGATATGCTGATGGATTTAATCGGTGAACTGGTTATTTCGGAGTCTGTAGTAATGCAGAATCCTGATTTGAAGGTACCGGGTCTTGATTTGACCAATTTCAATAAAGCCGCTACCCAGATGGCAAAGATATCTACGGATCTGCAGAATGTAATTATGTCCATGAGAATGGTTCCGTTGACCAACACATTTCAGAAAATGAACCGTATTGTATTCGATGTGTCAAGGAAGCTGGGAAAAGATATTGACTTTGAAATGATAGGGGAAAATACGGAGGTTGACAAGAACATTATTGAACACATCTCCGACCCTCTGATGCATCTTGTCCGCAATGCGGTAGACCATGGAATTGAGGATGACGAAGACAGGAAGAGTGCGGGGAAGAAGGAAAAGGGAAAAGTGACGCTTTCCGCTAAAACAGAAGCCGGAAAGGTATGGATTAGCGTTACCGATAACGGAAGAGGGCTGGAAAGAAATAAAATTCTGGCAAAGGCAAGGAAGCAGGGGCTTCTGGAAGAGGGAAAACCCGATTCCGCATATACGGATAAGGAAGTATATCAGTTTATTACGCTTCCCGGTTTTTCTACCAATGAAGAGGTTACGGAATATTCGGGACGGGGCGTCGGCATGGATGTAGTAGTGCAGAATATCCAGGCAATCGGCGGTATGCTTGAAATTGAGAGCAAGGCGGGAGAAGGAAGTACGATGAGTCTGAAGATACCGCTTACGCTGGCAATTGTTGACGGTGTTGTTCTGGAGACAGGAACATCTTCCTTTGTTGTGGAAACAGGATTGGTGAAGGAATTTGTAAGCGTCAGGGAGGACATGATGATACATGAGCCTACTGGAGATGAATTTGTTATGCTGCGCGGCGAGTGCTTCCCGGTACTCCGGCTGGGGGACTGGTATGGTCTGAAAGATTATCAGCATTCAGTGGAAGACGGGATGATGGTTGTTCTCGAACTGGACGGGAAGACAATCTGTATGTTTGTGGATAAGCTGGTAGGAAAGCAGGAAATTGTTGTAAAACCGATACCTTCTTATATTAAGAAAGTAAAGGGAATATCAGGCTGTACGCAGCTGGGAGACGGCAGCATTGCTCTGATTCTGGATCCTAGCGGTTTTATAGAATAAACTGGAAGAAAGGAGAAGCCTTATGGATGAGATAAGCAAGCCTAATACGGAATCTGTCGCTTTGCCGGATGAGCATGATACTCAAAAAGGAAAATACATGACGTTTAAGTCCGGAGAGGAATATTACGGGTTAAAAATCCAATATGTCAATGAGATTATTGGGTTTCAGGAGATTACTCCAGTTCCCGAAACAGAGGATTACATCATGGGTCTGATTAATCTGAGGGGAAAAATCATTCCGGTTATTGATGTACACAGGCGTTTTAATCAGGAACCCTTTGAGTATGATGACAGAACCTGTATTATTGTAGTAGATGTAAAGTCTACGGTAGTGGGTCTGATTGTGGAAAAAATTGCAGAGGTAGTGGAAATTCAAGAGGAAAATATTCTTCCGCCGCCGTCAATCAGCCGTGTAGACAGAGGGCAGAACAAATATGTATATGGGATTGGAAAAGTAGGAAATGCTGTAAAGCTGCTTTTGGATCCTGAAAGACTCTTAAATGATGAAGAACAGATAACATCCGAAAAAACAGGTGAATTAATGGCTAATGGAGAGTGAGGGTGAAATGATGAAGAATATGAAGATGAAAACAAAGTTAATTATAGGATTTTCCATTCCGGTTGTGATGACATTGCTTAATATTATAATTGGCGATGTTATGACTAAGTATGCGGCATCTCTTACGGATCCGGCTGCAAAGGAAAGATTTACGATGTTTTCTACTATTCTTACGATTGGACTTGGGGTAATTTCTGTAGTATTGTCTTTATGGATAGCTTTTGCGCTGATCAAAATTATTGAGAAATCGGTGAAACAGCTGTCCGATGCGGCAAAGGAAATTGCAATGGGACGTGTGGATATTAAATTGGAGAAATACCGCAATGATGAGTTCGGTGAACTGGTAGACGAATACAAAGAAGTAATTGATAATATCAAATACCAGGCGAAGGTTGCGGAAGAAGTGGCACACGGAAATCTGCTCATTACAGTGAATCCGAAATCCCCGGAAGATTTGCTGGGGAATTCTTTAAAACAGCTGGTAGAGGATAATTTGCATATACTCAGCAATATCAAGCAGGTTGGAAACCAAGTAACTACCAACTCATCTCAGGTTGCCGGGGCAAGCCAGTCGCTGGCTCAAGGCTCTACCGAGCAGGCCAGCGCAATTCAGCAGATTACAGCTTCTATTGATGAGATAGCGGAAAAGACAAGACAGAATGCCGAAGAGGCAAATTCTGCGGCAGAACTTGTAGTACAGGCAATTAAGGATGTAAAATACGGAAATGCCCAGATGCATGATATGATGGAAGCAATGGCGGATATCAATAAGGCATCGGAAAGCATTTCGAAAATTATTAAAGTTATTGATGATATCGCTTTTCAGACCAATATTCTTGCCTTGAATGCGGCTGTAGAAGCGGCAAGGGCAGGAGAAGCAGGGAAAGGTTTTGCAGTTGTTGCGGAGGAAGTAAGAAGTCTGGCGGCGAAGAGCGCTGCGGCAGCATCCGAAACAGCGGAATTGATTGAGGATTCCATTGAAAAGGTAGGCACCGGTTCACGGCTGGCTGACGATACGGCAAAAGCATTGGAAACAATTACCGGCGTAGTACAGCAGAGTGAAACTATTATTAATGGGATTGCGGAGTCTTCCAATTATCAGGCAACAGCAGTATCTCAGATTAACCAGGCAATTGCCCAGGTATCCCAGGTGGTGCAGACAACTTCTGCTACCAGTGAGGAATGTGCG
>DNJW01000099.1:19064-19371 GCA_003488965.1 Lachnospiraceae bacterium
GGAATGTGCGGCAGCCAGCGAGGAACTGTCCAATCTGGCAGCAAGAATGCATGATTTGCTTTCCAGCTATAATCTTGGAAACGGCTCCGGAGCATCTTCTCTGAAGAGTATTGATATGGATTACTCAGCTTCCAATGATAATGAACAGATTATTTCCCTGGGAGACGGATTTGGCAAATATTAAAGAAAAAACGGTGCTGGACTGTTACAGTGATCTGGTATGTTTTTTTATGAAAGAGTGTACATAACCGGTGGTTTGTACACTTTTTTTGCCTTATAGAAAAAATTGACGAAGAACCGCAGGTTC
>DNJW01000099.1:19659-21957 GCA_003488965.1 Lachnospiraceae bacterium
CGAAGAACCGCAGGTTCTTCATGATGTGGCGAAGCCACTTTTTTACGAGAAGCAGGCCGATGAAACGATATATATCCGAATGGAGGAATACCATGTACAATATCGGTATATGTGATGACGGGAAGAATATATGTGCTTCCATGGAAGAAATGATACTGCACTATATGAAGGAAAGGGAAATTTTAATAGAAGTCAAGGTCTGGTATACAGGGGAAGCGCTTTGCGGATATCTGCAGCAGGGAGGAAGGGTAGATATTTTATTTCTTGACATTGAACTGCTGCATTTAACCGGAATAGAAGTGGCTGATTTTATCAGAAACAGAATGGAGAACCGTTTGATGCAGATTATTTATATATCTGGAATCGCCTCTTATGCACAGCAGTTATTTAAGACACAGCCTATGGATTTTCTGATTAAACCGATTACACAGACAAAAATAGACGACAGTCTGGATTTGGCTTTGAAATTACTTGGCAGGAATATGGATAAATTTAAATTCCAGTACGGCAGGGATTATTACTATCTTCCTTTCGGGGAGATTATGTATCTGGTCAGTGAGGGCAGAAAGATAAGGATTATTACTCTTCATGAAGAAAAAGAATTTTACGGGAAACTGAGGGATGTATTGAACAGTTTGCCGCAGGAATTTATCGTAATACATAAGTCTTATATAGTAAACAGGGAGCATATTGTCCGTTATGCCTATGAAGTTGTGGAATTGACAGACGGAACTGTTCTGACAATCAGCAAGGCGAACCGGAAACAAGTGCGGGAAAGACTGCTTCAGGAAGGAATTTGAGTATGATATATGTAATAATTTATTCGTTGGGCAATCTGTTCCGGATTTATCTTCTCCGTAAATATGTACAGATATTTTTAGGAGATAAGATGGAGGAGAAGGCATCATGGAAAGAAATCCTGGCCTATGGCGGACTGTTTCTTTTAAATACCGCCTTAAGCCTTGCCTTTCATCAGACATGGCTGAACATATGTATTAATCTGGCTGGAATCGGGCTGATTGTGTCTTTGTATGTAAAGTCTTTAAAAACCAATTTATTCATTACATTTTCCATTTATGTGGTTCATATGGGATGCGATGTGATTACTTCCTTTTTGCTGGGGAATATGAACCAGTGGGATATTAATCCCGTCTCGTCAGTGACAACCGTACTTATGATTTTTATCTGTGAGCTTTTGATGGAGCGGATGGTGAATGGCAGGAAAAGTACGGATGCGGACAAAAGAAAAGTTTTTGCTGCCAAAGAACAAGAAACGGAAGGATATGCGGATATGGACTTTAGCCAGCTGCCTTATGAATTAACACCGCAGGCAGCCGGAGTGCTGATTCTGGTACCGTTTAGCAGTATCGTGGCGGTCTGGATACTGGTTTCCCTGATTGATCCTTGGGATAACCGGATAGCGGTTATTATCGGATGTTTTAGTCTGCTTGTATTAAATTTTCTTGTATTCTGCTTATATGATATACTGCGGAAGGCATTTTCCCAACAATACGAAAATGGGATATTACGGCAAAAGGTATTGGTTTATGCAAACCAGATGAATATTATTCTCCAGAATGAGAATAGAGTCAAAGCGTTGCGGCATGATATGAAGCACCATATGAATGAGATTAAACTGCTTGCAATCAAAAATGAGGATACCCTTATTCAGGAATACATAGACAGCATGGAAGAATTCATACAAAATCCAAGGGAAATTGTTTCTTCGGGCAATACGGAAATAGACAGTGTAGTGAACTATATGCTTTTCAGGGCGAAGGAGGAATTAAAGGAGGTAACGATAGATATGCAGCTGCCGGAGGCGGTCAGCCATTCTTTTGATATCAATATTATTTTGGGAAATCTGCTTGAAAATGCTATTGAGGCAGCAAGGGAAACGGAAGAGAAATTTTTGAATGTGGGAATCGGCCTGCGGCAGGGCGTGTTGAGGATAGAAGTGGAAAACAGTTTTGCCAGACCGCTGCTTGCGGCAAAGACGCCGGTCTGCGCGGGCAGCGGGCAGGAAAAAGTATTTTACCAGAGTACTGACAGCGGACAGTGCAGCCGTTTCCTGACCACAAAGAGGGATCGGAAAATGCATGGATTAGGACTGGACAGCGTAAGGAAAATTGTGGAAAAGCACAATGGGATTATGGAAGCATATTCAGAAGGAAAGTATTTTTTCGTAAAACTCATTTTATATATGTGAAGCATGGAAGGAAGAACCTAATTATTACGAAACCATAGTCAAATTTTAGCATAAACCGTTATTGGGAAGTGTTTTTATGCTAAATTATT
>DNJW01000232.1 GCA_003488965.1 Lachnospiraceae bacterium
TTTAGGAAATACGGGACAAGGATGTCCCTTATTTCCGGCCCGGACGATGCCGCTATCTTCCCTCTTTTGTTTAGAAACATCCCATCCAAAATTTTGCAAAAAAACAGACTGGCAAAACGGAGACTGGACATCAGAACGGGCAGGAGGAACATACAAGGCTGAACTGTTACGTGATTAGAAGTACTTTTCACGCTACCCCCTTGAATTTTCCCGTATTATAAGATATTATGGTAAAAGTAGTCTTTTATACTTTACTATGGTAAAGAATAAATATAAGGAGTGAGCGTTAATATGGAATTGAAAATTGCATGTATTCCGGGTGATGGTATTGGGCCGGAAATTGTGAAAGAGGCAAAAAGGGTATTGGATAAGGTGGCTTCGTGTTATGGTCATGAGATAAAATATACAGATATTCTGATGGGCGGGGCGTCCATTGATGTACACGGAGTACCGCTGACAGAGGAAGCGGTTTCAGCCGCAAAGGCAGCGGATGCCGTGCTTATGGGGTCCATAGGCGGGGATACGACAACTTCCCCTTGGTATAAACTTCCCCCCAATCTGCGGCCGGAAGCAGGGCTTCTAGGGATTCGCAAAGCATTAAACTTATTCGCGAATTTACGGCCTGCCGTATTATATGAAGAATTGGCAGGAGCCTGTCCGCTGAAAACGGAAATCAGCGCCAAAGGGTTCGATATGCTGATTATGCGGGAACTGACGGGAGGACTTTATTTCGGAGAAAGAAAGACTGTGGAGGAGAATGGGGTAAGAAAGGCAATCGATACTCTGACCTATGACGAAAATGAAATCCGCCGCATTGCCGTTAAGGGATTCGACATTGCCAGAAAGAGAAAGAAGAAGGTAACCAGCGTGGACAAAGCCAATGTACTGGATTCTTCAAGGCTTTGGAGAAGTGTGGTGGAAGAGGTGGCAAAAGAATATCCGGATGTGAAGCTGGAACATATGCTGGTAGATAACTGTGCGATGCAGCTGGTGAAGGATCCGGCCCAGTTCGATGTCATACTGACGGAGAATATGTTCGGGGATATTCTTTCCGATGAGGCGAGTATGGTAACCGGCTCTATCGGAATGCTGGCGTCGGCGTCTTTGAATGATACCAAATTCGGGCTGTATGAGCCGAGCCATGGTTCTGCCCCGGATATTGCCGGAAAAGATATTGCCAACCCGATAGCGACCGTATTGTCGGCAGCGATGATGCTACGGTATTCGTTTGATTTGGATAAAGAGGCGGACGCGGTAGAGACCGCTGTAAAAGAAGTACTGAAGGAAGGCTACAGGACGGTGGATATTATGTCGGAAGGCTGCAGTCAAGTGTCCTGTTCAAAAATGGGTGATTTGCTTGTGGAAAAAATCCGTCAATAAAATATGGAAAGAAGATAAGGAAAATAGGCTGTTTGTATTATGGTTCCTTGGGATGGCAGTTTATTATGGATTCCGGATGTTTTGCTTAACTCCATGGTATGATGAACTGTATACATATTATTATTTTATCAGCCGGGGACCGGTTTATGCAGCTATCCACTGGCCTCTTCCTAACAATCATGTGGGATATTCGGTGCTTTCCGGTTTCTTAAATCTGCTTGGCAGCCCGGTGCTGGGGTTAAGGGGGATAAGCTACATAGCGGCTTTGGCAAATCTGATTTTGTTATACCGGATTGGAAAAAAAGGTTTTTCCAAGGGCTGGTCTTTTTGCTGCGTGGTTCTGTATTCATCCATGAATCTGGTAAACCAGCTGGCGGTGCAGGGGAGAGGTTATACACTGGCGGTAACCTGTCTTTTGACAGCAGTTTGTATGCTTCAAAAAATCGGAAGAAAGGAAGAAGAGACGAAACAGGATATAAAATACTATGTGCTTTTTTCCGTTTCCCTGACCTTGGGACTTTACATTCTTCCCAGCAGTGTTTACTGGGTGATTCCGGTATGTGTGGCGGGCGGGCTGTTTTTTCTTTCCTATAAAAAATGGAAGCCGCTGGTGCATCTGGTTATAAGCAGTATAGCCGCAGCTTTTCACACTGTTTTGCTGTATGCCGTTATCTGGCTTGCCATTGGGTCAAACCTGTTAAGCAAGGAAGAGGGAGGCGTTTTCTGCGGACAAAGCCATATAGGGATTATCTGTTCGGCTCCTTTCCGGGCAGCCAGGACAGGTATGGATTATATGCTGGCAACTCCCTATATCCAGAGCGTGGAAAGGAAGGGATATCTGGCGGAACTGGCAGGATGGTACCGTTCCTTGTTTGATTTGTATTATCCAAAGGCCGGGGCAGTTTTGCTGGCTGTTACGGCTGCGGGCATTCTTTTTGCCATTCTTTGCGGAAGAAAGGAATATAAGGAGGGAAGCAAGGAAAGCTTTTTTTTGCTGTTATTGCCGGCAGTACTGCTGCTCATGATGCCTCTGTTTTTGACTGTGCAGTGTGCATTGCCTTATTTCAGGGTTTTTTCGTATATAGGAATCCCGGTGGCAGTGCTGCTTTGTATGCTGCTGCAGTTTGCTGCCGGAAAAAATCCGTTCCCGTTTTCCGGGAGACATTTTTTAATAACAGCCTGTACCTTGCTGGCGGCAGCGCTGCTGCTGTCCAAAGGATATAACGGCGAATACGGTATGACCGAGCATTATGCGAAGGATGCTTTTGACAGGACTGCCTTTGGAAAAGAAGAGAATCTTTGTGTTACGGACTGTTACCAGCAATATCTGCTGAAATTCTGTTATAATATAGAATGTGAAAATACTTCCATAGAAGAGGCAGATACAGTATTGCTGCATAAGGAAATAATATCCCATCAGGACGAGGGTTTCCGCTGGGAGTTTTATCATACTTATGATACGGTTCCCTGGGATATTATAGAAAGCAGGATGGCTCCGGTTTATGAGAATGAGGAGTATGTGGTATATAAAAGGAAATAAAAATAAAGATTAGGAGAGATGAAAATGAGAAGTGATTCCGTAAAGACCGGCACCCAGCAGGCGCCGCACAGAAGTTTGTTTAATGCATTGGGGTATACCGAGGAGGAAAGAAAGCGCCCGATGATAGGTATCGTAAGTTCCTACAACGAAATTGTGCCCGGACATATGAATCTGGATAAAATTGTGGAAGCAGTGAAAATGGGTGTTGCCATGGCAGGAGGAATGCCGGTGGTATTTCCGGCCATTGCCGTTTGTGACGGAATCGCTATGGGACATATCGGAATGAAATACTCCCTGGTTACCAGAGATTTGATTGCCGACAGTACGGAATGTATGGCGTTGGCCCACGGGTTTGACGGGCTGGTAATGGTGCCTAACTGCGATAAGAATGTGCCGGGCCTGTTAATGGCAGCGGCAAGGATTAATATTCCTACTATTTTCTGTTCCGGCGGACCGATGCTGGCCGGACGGGTAAAAGGGGAGAAGAGAAGCCTTTCTTCTATGTTTGAAGCGGTAGGAAGCGTGGCGGCAGGAACGATGTCCATGGAAGAACTGTCCGAATTTGAGGAAAAAGTGTGTCCTACCTGCGGTTCCTGCTCCGGGATGTATACGGCAAATTCTATGAACTGTCTGACGGAAGCGCTGGGGATGGGGCTAAAAGGCAACGGAACCATTCCGGCAGTGTATTCGGAAAGAATCCGTCTGGCAAAGCATGCGGGCATGCAGATTATGGAGCTGGTGGAAAAGGACATCAAACCAAGGGATATTATGACCGAAAAGGCTTTTATCAATGCCTTGAGGATGGATATGGCGTTGGGCTGCTCTACCAATTCCATGCTTCATCTGCCTGCAATTGCCCATGAAGCAGGGGTGGAACTGGATTTGGAGGTGGCGAACAAGCTGTCTGCGGAAACGCCTAACTTATGTCATCTGGCACCGGCAGGACCTACTTATATGGAAGATTTGAATGAAGCCGGCGGAATTTATGCAGTAATGAATGAATTGAATAAGAAGAATCTTTTGTATACGGATTTAATGACAGTGACGGGAAAGACGATCGGAGAAAACATAAAAGGATGTATCAACAAGAATCCGGAAGTTATCCGTCCCTTGGAAAATCCTTACAGCCAGACCGGAGGCATTGCTGTATTAAAGGGAAATCTGGCACCGGATTCCTGCGTGGTAAAGCGTTCGGCAGTAGTGCCAGAAATGATGGTGCATGAAGGCCCTGCGAGAGTATTTGACTGTGAAGAGGATGCCATTGCAGCGATTAAAGGAGGAAAAATCGTGGAGGGAGATGTGGTGGTTATCCGTTATGAAGGTCCCAAAGGAGGCCCGGGAATGAGAGAGATGCTGAACCCTACTTCGGCAATTGCCGGTATGGGACTTGGCTCCAGCGTTGCCCTGATTACGGACGGGCGTTTTTCCGGCGCATCCCGCGGTGCATCTATCGGCCATGTATCGCCGGAAGCGGCAGTGGGCGGTCCCATTGCCTTAGTGGAGGAAGGGGATATTATCAGTATCGATATTCCGGGAAATTCTATTCAGGTAAAGGTTTCGGAGGAAGAACTGGAAAAGAGACGGGAAAAATGGCAGCCGAGAGAGCCAAAGATAACGGGAGGTTACCTGTCCCGTTACAGGGAACTGGTGACCAGCGGCAACAGAGGCGCTATTTTGGAAGTTAGGAGGGTGTAGCGATGCAGCTGACAGGAGCGGAAATTGTAGTAGAATGTTTGAAGGAACAGGGCGTGGATACTGTTTTCGGTTATCCGGGGGGGACGATTTTAAATGTATATGATGCTTTATATAAGCATAGCGGGGAAATTACCCATATTCTGACCTCCCATGAACAAGGGGCAGCCCATGCAGCAGACGGTTATGCAAGAGCTACGGGAAAAGTCGGCGTATGCCTTGCTACCAGCGGTCCGGGAGCAACGAATCTGGTGACGGGAATTGCCACTGCGTATATGGATTCCGTGCCCATCGTGGCAATTACTTGTAATGTGAATCTGCCCCTTTTAGGAAAGGACTCTTTTCAGGAAGTGGATATTGCCGGTGTGACGATGCCGATTACCAAGCACGGATATATTGTAAAGGATGTGAATATACTGGCGGAAACTTTACGCAAGGCATTCCAGATAGCGGGAAGCGGCAGGCCAGGACCGGTGCTGGTGGATATCACAAAGGATGTGACAGCGAACTTGTGTGAATATGAGCCCTTAAAGGCCGGGGAATCTGCAAAGGATACGGCGGAAGACAAAAAGTATACGCAGGATGATATTGACAAAGCGTTGGAATTAATACAGAAAGCAAAAAAACCTTTTATTTATGTAGGAGGCGGTGCGGTGATTTCCGGTGCTGCCAAAGAGGTTTCTGAATTTGCAAAAAAGCTGGATGCGCCGGTCTGTGATACGCTGATGGGGAAGGGTGCTTTTGACGGCCATGACGAGCTGTATACGGGAATGATAGGGATGCATGGGACAAAAACTTCTAATCTGGGAGTCAGCCAGTGCGACCTGCTGGTAGCATTGGGAGCAAGATTTTCCGACCGGGTGGTGGGAAACGCATCGAAATTTGCCAGCCATGCAAAAGTAATCCAGATTGATATTGACGCAGCGGAAATTAATAAAAATATCCGGACGGAGGCATCAATCGTGGGGGATTTGAAAGAGGTGCTGACGGTACTGAACCGGAATATTCCTCAGATGGAGCATAAGGAGTGGCTGGAGAAGATTCGGGAAATGAAAGAAAAATATCCCCTTAACTATAATAAGGACAATTTGTCCTGTCCGTATATTATCGAGGAACTGGACAGGATAACGGAAGGCAAGGCTGTGGTTACTACCGATGTAGGGCAGCATCAGATGTGGGCGGCCCAGTATTATAAATACTCGGAACCAAGAACCTTTTTAAGCTCCGGCGGCCTTGGAACAATGGGATACGGGCTTGGAGCCTGCATCGGTGCAAAGATGGGGAGACCGGATAAAGTATGTGTGAATATTGCAGGGGATGGCTGCTTTAGAATGAATATGAATGAACTGGCTACAGCCAGCCGTTATAACATCCCCATTATTCAGATTGTGATGAATAACCATGTTCTTGGAATGGTGCGCCAATGGCAGACATTGTTTTATGGACAAAGATATTCCCAGACCGTGCTTAACGATAAGGTGGATTTCTGCAAAGTGGCGGAAGGATTGGGATGCGAAGCGATAAAGGTAACAAAAAAGGAAGAGGTGGCTTTGGCAATCGAAAAGGCAATTGCCTTAAAGGCACCGGTATTAATCGAATGTGTCATTCCTGAGGATGATAAGGTATTTCCCATGGTTCCTGCCGGGGAAGCAATTAGCAAGGCATTTGACGAGACAGATTTGGAAAAGGATGAATAGAAAAACAGTAAGAAGAACCGGGATTATCATTTTTATATTTTTTTTTCTGGTCTCAGTGTCTTATCTGGGATTGGCAGAATATTATAAGAACGGATTCAGCTACGGAACGTGGATAAACGATATCTACTGCACCGGGAAGACAGTGGAGGAAGTCAATGACGAACTGTTAGAAAACTATTCCTATGACGGAATGACTCTTTATGATGCGGAAGGAAAATCTTTTTGGATTTCTGCAAAGGATATCGGTTTTACCTATGATTTCAGGGAAGCGCTGGAGGCTTATCTGGCCGGGCAGAATCCTTATCTTTGGGTGGGGAATCTGATAAGTGCCCAAAAAAGAACGCTGCTGCCGGTGATTTCCTATGACGATGACAGACTGTCGGAAATCTTAGAATCGTCTCCTGCTTTCCAAGGAAAAACGGAAGAGGAAAGACAGGTTTTTATTCAAAGAACCGGCGCAGGGTATGTGCTGGTGGATGAACGGAAGCATGCTTTCAATAAGGAAAAAGCCGGGGAAGCGGTAAGGCACAGTCTGGCTGATTCCGAAACGGAACTGGATTTGGAAAAAAGCGGCTGCTATGAAGACCTTTCCTACACGGAAGACATGAAAGAGGAACTTGCCAGATGGGAAAAGATAGAGGAATTTCAGGACTGCCGTATTATCTATCAGTTTGGGGAGGAACAGGTAGCGATTGACGCTTCCGTAGTCTGTGATTGGATGGACGTGGATGAAACAGGGAATTTTGTTTATGACGAAACCGGAAACATACAGCCGGATAATGCCAAAATCGAGGAATTTGTGGATGAATTGGCGGATGAGTATGATACGGTGGGGAAAGCCCGCCGTTTTAAAGCCAGCAGAGGCGAAATGATAACGGTAGAGGGCGGTACCTACGGAAATAAAATTGACCGTGAGGCGGAAAAAGAGTATTTAAAGGCGGCTTTTGCCGGTAAAGCGGATGAAATCCATACGCCCCGTTATATCCAGACCGGCTGGAAACAAGGCAGGGATGATATCGGAAATACCTATATTGAAGTGGATATGACAGAACAGATGATGTATTATTACCTGGATGGAAAGAAGGAACTGGAAACTCCTATTGTGACCGGAAATACCGGACGCAGATGGGGAACGCCGGAGGGAATCAATTACGTATACGGAAAGGCAGTGAACAGAACCCTGTCAGGACCGGGCTATGAGACCCATGTAAACTTTTGGATGCCGGTGAAAGGAAATATCGGAATCCATGATGCGGAGTGGCGCAGCGAATACGGAGGGGAAATTTATAAAACGGCAGGCTCCCACGGCTGTATCAATACGCCTTATGGGGCCATGAGCAAATTATACGGTATGGTTGAAATCGGAACGCCGGTAGTGATGTTTTACTGAGCATAGAATAATCCGTATCCCCGGTTGACGAATAGAGGCATCAAATGTAAAATAAAGTATTGTTATAAGGAACAGACATCATATGGAGGAGGAGAAAAAATGTCTAGAGTGTATAATTTTTCGGCAGGTCCGGCAGTTTTACCTGAGGAAGTTTTAAAAGAAGCTGCAGATGAAATGTTGGATTACAGAGGAACCGGCATGTCCGTTATGGAAATGAGCCACCGTTCCAAGGCATATGATACCATTATAAAGGAAGCCGAAGCGGATTTAAGGGAGCTGATGGGAATTCCCGATAATTATAAGGTTTTGTTTCTCCAAGGCGGAGCCAGCCAGCAGTTTGCCATGATACCCATGAATCTGATGAAAAATAAAAAGGCAGCATATATTGTAACGGGGCAATGGGCAAAAAAGGCGTTTCAGGAAGCGAAGATTTACGGAGAGGCGGTAGAAGTAGCTTCTTCGGCGGATAAAACCTTTTCTTATATTCCGGATTGTTCCGATTTGGATATTCCTGAGGATGCGGATTACGTTTATATATGTGAAAACAATACGATTTACGGCACGAAATTTAAAACGCTGCCGAATACGAAGGGGCATGAACTGGTAGCCGACGTATCTTCCTGCTTTTTATCGGAGCCGGTGGATGTGAGCAAATACGGAGTGATTTACGGCGGCGTCCAGAAAAATATCGGTCCTGCCGGCGTTGTAATTGTGATTATAAGAGAAGACCTGATTACTGAGGATGTGCTTCCCCAGACTCCTACCATGCTGAAATATAAAACCCATGCGGATGCGGATTCTCTTTATAATACGCCTCCGGCATACGGTATTTATATTTGCGGAAAGGTGTTTAAATGGCTGAAGAAGCAGGGCGGCCTTGGGGCGATGAAAGAGTATAACGAAAAGAAGGCAAAGATTTTGTATGATTTTCTGGATGAAAGCAA
>DNJW01000025.1:0-1849 GCA_003488965.1 Lachnospiraceae bacterium
AGATAAATTTGGAAAAATGGAACCGGTCACTTCAAGAGCATTTCAGTATTGTTGCGGTTAATGATGAAGTTATTAATTTTTCATTTCCCAGAAAGTCTTCATAAAAATCTGAACATCGGAATAACCATTCTCTTTGAGCGTATCGGGGGGATCTTATCCAGCTTATCAGCAATCTCTGCTTCGGTTTCCTTGATTTACCGGGAGAGACTATAGAAATCAGTAAAGGTAAAGATGAGAGTATTTAAAGCCCAAGCCGTTCCAGTGCGGCGGTGGCATGGGCATCACCCAGTGCAGCAGCCTTCTGATACCAGGATACTGCCTGTTCCAAATCCTTTGTCACGCCGTCGCCGAATTCGTAACAGAGTCCGAGACGGCACAAAGCATCGGTATTGCCTGCCTCTGCCGCCTTTTGATAGTGCTGGATAGCTTTGTCAAAGTCAAGCGGTGCGCCGAAGCCGCTCAGGTACAGGAAGCCGAGTTCGTACATCGCCGCAGGGGCTAATGCATCACCGCTTTCTGCCGTTTCCGAAAGCCAGCGGAAATATATACCGGTTTCGTAATATTCACTGATTTTGCGCGTTGCCGTCTTGCTCATCATGCTGTCACTGTCATACATTTCCCAATACAGGTCTGTGGCTTTCATCAAATCCAGCGTAACGCCGCGCCCTGTCTCATAGCACTGTGCCAGACGGTACTGCGCAAAAGCGTGTTTTTGATCAGCGGCTTTGGCAAACCACGCAGCAGCATCCGCAAGGCTTTGGCTGATTCCGCGCCCGTTCTCGTAGCACCTGCCAAGTTCATACTGCGCATCCGGATTGCCGTTCTCTGCTGCCGTCATACACAGACGGACTGTCTCTTCGTCATTTGGCACAACACTTGTGTCCCATTCATTTTCCGGTTTTTTTTCGGTCTCTGAGTCCAAAAGGCCTTCGTCATCATCAAACGCCGTTTCCCAATCTATCCCGTCGTCATTTTCCCAATCAAAATCTGCACTTTCATCCTGCCTGGTATCGTCGTTTATTTTAATAATCTGCTCAACAGCTTTGTCAAACCAGAAAGCAGCGCAGTTGTCATCCTGTTTTGTACCGATACTATTGGCATAACAGCGTCCCAGCGCGTGCATGGCAAAGGAATTACCCTGTTCTGCAGCATTTTTGTACCACGAAAATGCTTTTCCCTCATCCCTGCTTACACCATGTCCTATCTCATAGCAGAAACCAAGACTATACTGTGCAGGCGGATAGCCCGATTCCGCCGCCTTGCGGCAGCCCTCCACGTCAAATGCCTTATCCGAACATGCAATATCATATTGTATCATATTGACTAAACTCCTTTTCTTTCATGGAAACTGTTTTCATTATTGTACCATGGCGGCTGGCTGGAATCAATTTTTTAGAATCATTGATGGAAACAAAAAGCCGGTCTGCCTCAAAGCCGCATGAATTGGGCGTTTGAGGCAGGTTTTTTTGTGACTGTCAGCTTATAAACGAGGAAAATAGGGTAAAAAGTCGGTCTGGTTACAAGGGAAAAACATAAAAAGTAAAAATGTAGGAAAATCAAGGACTTGGAAGAGGGGAGGAAGTTAGTCAGACCGACTTTTTGAAAGAAATTGATTGCAAAATACTTAGAATATGATATGATTTAGTTGGTTGGATATGATAAAGACTGTAGTAGTATCGTACCTATGAGGAATTGAAACAATCTGTTCTGCCCATATAGGACCATACTCGGTCGTGAAGACATCCGGTAGTATCGTACCTATAAGGAATTGAAACTATTTATGGCTTCACCTTTCATAAATTCTGCATATTTGTTAAATGTAGTATCGTACCTATGAGGAATTGAAACA
>DNJW01000025.1:2094-2488 GCA_003488965.1 Lachnospiraceae bacterium
TCGTACCTATGAGGAATTGAAACATATACCTTTCAGAACCATCCTGAATCTGTTTTGCCCGTTATTGTACCTATATAGAAAAAATGAATGACTTAGGGAGTATCCTATGTTTTCAATAGATGAACTTTTGTCAAAACAGAATCAGAGACTGGCATTTGAACATCTGCTATCTAAAAAGGATGGGTGCGGATCAGACAAAATGTTAATTTCCCAATTAGAACAATATTGGGAAATTAACTATGAACGAATACAACAGGAATTGAGGATGGAAAATTATCAGCCGGGAATAATTAACAGCAATCTGCATAAAATTTTAAGGGAAAGTTTTATTGACGTTTCTCCTTGCGCTTGTTAGCATAAAAGCATAAGAAAAGTTTACCACTGACCGATATGT
>DNJW01000025.1:2671-8556 GCA_003488965.1 Lachnospiraceae bacterium
ATTTTTTACCCTTTTCCCCACCCCGTGAATAGTAACAATTGATGCGTTTATCCTAATTTTACTGGAAAGCCCTGTTGACTTTTCTCTTTGCGCTTGCTAGAATGTAGGTACAAAGAAAGTTTACCACTGACCGATATGTGGTATATAAATGGTCGGGTTGAAAGTATAGTCCTTCACCGTAAGGTGGGGGACTTTTTCTGTAATGAGAACAAGCGGATGAAGAAAACGGGGTTTCGAAATATTCCTTTTAACAATATGCATTACTATAAAGGTAACACAAAAACGATAAAAATAGAGAAGAATTACAGAATAAGGAACATAATAGAGAAAAAAGTGTTCACTGTACGTTACCTTTTGTATGAGGTATAGTAATATTAAGTTCAGAGAGCGAACGATAAAGATATGAAAATCAAAGTGTTTGTGCATAGAGACAGGAGGAATATATTTATGGAGAAAACAGAAAAAAACAGAGGTCCTGTAATAGATGGGAATGAAGTGCAGGACGATTTTATAATGAAATTGGCCAAAGCTGTCATTATATGTTTTGTTCTGGTTGTAATAGAAGTTGTTGTTTTTAAAACAATTCTGGTACTTTCCTATATCCCGACAGGGAGCATGGAATCTACGATTAAAACAGGGGATATCGCCTTTGGGACACGATATGATACAGAAGCAGAGGATATAGAGAGATATGATATCTTTATTTTTAAAGCACCAGATGAACCTGGCATTACCTATGTAAAGAGGGTGATCGGATTGCCGGGAGAAACGATCATAGTCAGTAACGGTAAGGTATATGCAGACGGAGTCGAACTGGAGGATTATTTTACCAAAGGTCCGATGAACCGGAGAGGAGACGGCACCTATGTTGTACCGGAAGGATGCTATTTTTTCATGGGGGATAACCGGAACAACTCCCGTGACAGCCGGTTTTGGGTGGAGAAATATGTCCCTTTGGAGAATATGGAAGCAAAGGTGAAGTGTATCTTCCATATGCCCGATTTCATAAAGGGGCTGATGGAACATATGGAAATCTGCAGCAGTGACAGATAGGAGGGGGATTGCCAAAGCAGATGAGTCTCGGATATATCAGAAAAAATGAGATTCAAAGTACGCTGTAGATTGAAACTGCATAGTCCACGGATAAGTAACGTTGGACTATGCACAGCAATTATTTATATTGGCTGAGGGCTTTGGATAAACTATTTATGAATCGGTTCCGTAGGTCGTCTGGGCTGATAATTTCTGCATCAGCGCCAAATGGGAAGAAGTAATTATAGATCTGATGTTGCGTACAATCGAAAACATAAATATCATCAGTGGAAAGTGATTCTATTTTTTCAGGACGGGAATATAGTCTTGTGTTGTAGGACTGCTTTCCTTTTTTTGTCAGTCTGACTTTTATCTGTTCCGGCGCTCCTATGAGATAAGCAGGTGAGTACCTGGACAATTGTGTCTCGATGTCGGCAATTTCCTGTTTGTTCAAATGAAATGTTTTTGCGAGCTTCGTTGGAGCGGCAATTCTTGCCATAGAAAATGAAGCAACTATTTTGTCCTTATCTTCTTCCTCGGCTTTTCTGGAATAACATACCAAATATGACTGGGTGTGGAATGGATCGGGTACTATTTTATAAGGATACACATAAAATAATTGATCTTTACCATAATAGTTCGCTTTTATTTTAAGTATGTTCCTTGCCTGACATGCCTGTTCAATAGTTTCATAAATATCCTTTCTGTAAATTCGTTCACGCTTAATAAATGGTAACGCGCAGTATTCCTCGATAACGGAGCGCAGGTATAGACCGGGACGGCTGTAGTATTGTTCTTCGTCACAATCTTCTAACAGATACTTAACATTACTATCGTTTATATGATAAATTTTGCCTTTAGCTTTTGAATTAATATAATCTGTGATTCTGTTTTGTGCTTCTTGCTTTTCAATTGCTAAAAGCTGATTTATGGCTGTTTTTTTACTGATAGCATCCAGTTCTGTCCCGGTGAACAATCGGTCTAATTCTAACTCTCTTTGTTGTAAATACAAAGAAATAGAGGATTTGGCTGCTGACCTGAAATTGTTAAAAACTAAATTAATAAACGTTGCGTCTTTGGATGTGCCAAAAACATTCATATCTTCAGCCATTGTAAGCTTTGCCCGGTCACTAAGCGCAATTCTGACTTTCTGCTCTTCGTTGATCAACGGATAACCATTTTCATCAATAAATCCCATCGAAATACTCCTTTCAATAATATGTGTTACTGTAAAAGTAACATAAAAACAATAAAAAAACAAGAAAATGATAAAATCAGGAACATAGGACAATAAAGAATGTTCACTATACGTTACCTTTTGCATGATGTATAGTAACATTAAGTTCAGAGAGCGAACGATATAAGACAGTTAATCATGGTGGTGTCGTTTGGAAAGGTATTGGAAAGAAATTAATTGCAAAATACTCAAAATATGGTATGATTTAATTGGTCGAACATGATCAGACACAGATGGAGAGAACATGCAACTATTTATACGTCATAGGCTACAGGACAAATTGGTTTTGCCGTTGAATTATCAGCATATTTTGCAGGCAATTATCTATAAGAATCTGAATTTGGGTGCAGAATACAGTAAGTTCCTGCACGATAATGGTTTTCCCTATGAAAAAAGAAAATTTAAGTTATTTACATTTAGTCTGTTACAAGGTAAATATGAAATATGTGAGCATAAAATCATCTTTCGGAATGAGGTTTTTTTTGAAGTCAGAAGTCCCGATATTTTTATGATGAATCTTTTGGCAGAGGGGATTGCCCGAAATGGAATAGCGTATGGAGACAGACATATTACGGACGTGGATGTGAACCTGGATGATGCAACGATTGAGACGGATGAACTATATGTGAAAATGCTAACCCCTATTTCTGTATATTCTACGGACAGGGAAACCGGGAAGACTTATTTTTATAATCCTTCCGAAGATGAGTTTAGTCAGTTGGTGAAGGATAATTTTGTGCGTAAATACATTGCCTGTTATGGCGTGGAGCCTGAAAGCAGTATAGCAATAGAGCCGGCTTATGTATCAGTGAAAGACAAGTATGTGACAAAATATAAAAATTTTTATATTAGCGGATGGTTTGGGGAGTATTATCTGTATGGGCAGAGAAAGTATTTGGACTTTCTTTATCAGACCGGATTGGGAAGCAAAAATTCACAAGGATTTGGAATGTTTTCGGTGTTAAAACAGGAGAGATAAAATAATGCTGCAGGGAAAAAAGAAAAACATATTAGTAACAACTATGAGTATTTTTAATACGCATCATATGCGGGTTAATTATTATTATTCCCCGGAGAGGGAAAAAGCGCTGTTATGTGACGGAATAAGTTCATTAGAGGCGGGAAGTAAATATATTTTATCCAGGCATCCTATTGATGAAATTTTAGTGATGGGTACGAAGGAAACAATATGTAAGGAAGATATTCCCGAAACGGAAGATTTAGTGGACGAACTACAGAAGTTGAACAATGACTGGAAAAATAAATCAGGAGAAGAATTTTCTGCATATCGTTTTTATAAATATCGGATTGCTTCTTTTTTATACAAAAGAGGAGCAGGGGATTGTGCGGATATTCAGGATGTAGCAGAAGAGACTGTAGGGAAAGGTATTGAAAAGCAGCGCAAAAAGGATATTGAAGAAATCCTAAGTACAGTTATGGATCAATATGTTTCCGCACAGGAAAGCGGAGTTGACAGACAATTATTGGTTTCGGAATTGTTGCTTAATGAAAAAAATGAATTTTGGCGGAATCTGCAAAAAGAGATCCAGCATAGTATCGAGCGTGCTTTTGAGAGCAGTGAACCTTATTTAAATTATATTGCGGAAAAAGGCAGATTAGAAAAATATCAGTCTGGATTTGCTGCGAATGAGGATATTGTGAGCCGGTGTAAAGAAACAAGAGCCAAGATTGCAGAAGACAGCACATTGACATTTTTTGAAAAAGAGTTTCTGTATATATCTTTAAACAGTAAGGTTAATGAAAGCATTTATCGTAATGAATTATTGAATAAGGAGGCGGAAATTGCTGAATTAAGAAAAGAAAGCGCCAGATTAAGTTACGAGATTGAATCCTTAAGAAACCAGCGCCGGATCAGCGAATATACTTACGCCAAATATAAAGTTTATCAAATGGTAGATGATACATATAAATTGTTTCCGTTGGAGGAAAACAGGAAAAATATTCAGATACGTTTTATTCCCGAACAGCTTGAAGACCAGAAAATTGATAATATCAGCGGAATTGTAAAGGCGTTGCAGGGAACGAGCGGGGATGAAATTAATCTTTATATTGATATGCAGGGAGGAAACAGGACTTCAAGCTATGTCCGTAATGCAGCCCTGTCTATTCTGAATAATCAGAATCCGGATCAATTCCGTATCAAAGAAATTGTTGCGACCAATTATAACAGCATGAACCCCGGCGCCAGTGAAATTGTGAATGAAACAGACCGATACCGTATTTTGGATCTGGCATCAGGCATGAATGCATTTATACAGTACGGAAAAGCTGATATGATACAGAAATACTGCGAAGATATGAATATTGCCCCAGAGTCTTCTGTCGGGAAATTGGTAGATTTTATGGTCAAAATTGATGAGTCCATTTCTTTGTGCGATATTAATGCACTTACGGAAGCGATAGAAGGTTTGGGAAAATTCTTTTTGGCAAAAGAAGATGAGGGAAACAGCTATGTAGGAAATATTTTCCACACTTTGCAGGATGGAATCAGAAACGATTATGGGGAACTGCTGGAAAAAGCCGGAAGTGATGGAAAAGTGGATTATCTGGAACTGATTGCGTGGTGTGCAGGGAAAGGTTTTATCCAGCAGGCATTAACGTTAATCGAAGATAAAATGCCGGAAAGATATATGAAAGAGGTTCTTTTATATGAATGTTATGATGAAAGATGGGAGACGTTTATAGATAACCTTGGTCCCAAATATGAAAAACGGATTGAAAACAAACTCTTTTATAATTTAGAAGGCAAATGCAAAGATAAGATGTTATATGAAGTATTATGGTATATCAAAAATGAAGGAAGAATTACAATAATGGGGAAGACGAATTTTATGGATGAATTTAAAAGGAGTCGAAGTCCCAAAAGGCTTGTAGATGAAGAACTTGGACGTATTAATACTAGGAATCGGAATAATCGGAGAAAACAGATAGAAGAAAAGGTAATCCAGAAAGATGATTTAATTGCGATCAGAAAAGAATTAAATGAAAAAGAGCTTTGCGAAAAAGAATTTATAAATCAGTATTGTAAATTCAGAAGATGGGAGCCCTCTTTTGAAGAGGGCGGAAAATTAGATTTAATGTGTGCGGCGAACCTGTACGAATGTTGGGAAAGCGAGTGGCAGAGCGGCTATGATTATGGATTGAAATTTTCGCTTATAGGATGTTGTGGTGAAAGAGACTATTTTTATGACATAAGCGAACGGGAAAGACAACCACAGCAAACGAGACAGCAGACACCGGCACAGATAAGAATCACACTTAAGGTCGAGGATAAATTTGAAGACCGGATGCAGGAGCTGGATGAATTATTCCTTTTGCATGATGCGTTGAAAAAAGAGCGGAACTGCATCAATCATGCATCAACGAAAGGAGTCCGTCTGTCAAATAAAATCGTAAAGAGAGCGATCGAAATTTATGTAAAAAGAGCAAAGGAAATCTTAACAGAAGTTTCTTAAGCGCTGTAATCGGATCAATCATGAAAGTGCAATAAATTTTGTAGTAGATTTATTGCACTTTTGTTGCTTTTTATATAGTAGGAAATTACGCCACAGCATTGTGAGAAGCCAACAAGAATTTGCAAGGCAAATTCTTGCAA
>DNJW01000328.1:0-136 GCA_003488965.1 Lachnospiraceae bacterium
TAAAACAAAAAGAGATATTTCAAACATGAATTAAAATATTCTAGCCTTATATCATCTTATAAATTACCACAAGATGATGCAAAAGGCAAGAGTATTTTATAATTTAAACGGGGAAGGCGTTTATAGCTGCTTGCGG
>DNJW01000328.1:360-3993 GCA_003488965.1 Lachnospiraceae bacterium
CAGTCTGGGAAATTTCTGGTTTAATTCCAGGGAGGTGGATACCTGTCTGGTGAAGGCGTTTATAGCTGCTTGCGGAATGAACCATATCAAGGGCGGAGAGGCGGACAGCAATTTTTAAACCGTCAGATTTAGCGTCAGGGGAATTGACAATCAATTTATTTTTTGTAGATGGCTGTTTGTGCCGGAAGAGAAAGGAGGCAGTTATGCCAAGAAGAGGAGACAATATTTATAAGAGGAAGGACGGAAGATGGGAGGGAAGGGTAAGGACTCAGACCTCCGGTGTGGAAAAGGGGAGATATAAGTCTTTGTATGGAAAGACATACAAGGAAGTGAAAAGAAAAGTAGACAGTTACAAACAGACAAAGACGGAGCCGGAAAATGGATGCGGTATGGATATGAGGGAGGCTGCGGAAATCTGGCTGAAGGAAGGGAAGAAACGCTGGAAGCCGACAACTTATAGAATGTATGCCCAGGTAGTCAACAAATATGTGGTTCCGGGTTTGGGGGATAAGAAAATCGATAAAATAGATAACCGGTTATTGGAAAAGTTTTATTTGCAGTTAGACGGCGGAAAGGATACGGTGCTTTCCGGCAACTACCGGTTTTATATCTGCGCTTTTGTCAGAAGAATTATGATTTATATACAAAAAAAATATGGCTATGAGTTGAGTATCCCGCTTGCTTCCGGCTCTTTAAGCAGGCAAAAGAAAATAGAACTGCCGGGAGAGCAGGCACTGGCAGGACTTGAAAAATATTTATTAGAAAACAAGGGGGAGGATACTTGTCTGGGAATTGCAATTGCCCTTTATACCGGTATCCGTATCGGGGAACTATGCGCTTTAACGTGGGAGGATATTGATTTGGAAGAAGGGGTAATTCATATCAGAAGAAATATACAGAGGGTCAAGGCAGCAGACGGCAGAAAAAAAACGGAGGTGGTTATTCTTACACCAAAAACATCGGATTCTGTCAGGGAAATACCCATTCCTCCGGTGCTGAGTTTATGGCTGCAAGAGAGCGGGAGGACGAAATCCGGTTATGTTATTTCGGGAGTGAAGAACGGGTGGACGGACCCGCGTACCTTGCAGTACCGTTTTCGGCGGATTCTGGAGAAATGCGGAATTGAATATTTTAATTTCCATATGCTTCGCCATGCTTTTGCTACAAGATGCGTATCGATGGGGTTTGATGTAAAAAGCTTAAGTGAGATTTTAGGGCACAGCAATGTGAAAATTACGATGTCTCTTTATGTTCATCCCACAATACAGCAGAAAAAGCAGCTTATGGATAAATTTATTCCGTATGCCGTTTTGGATTGTCCTATGGCAAATTAGTATATTGTTTCCCTGGTTTGAAATTTTAAGCCGTCAAATTTATCGTCAAAAAGGAAGCTTGTCGTTGTAAATCGCCTTTTTTCCTAATGAAAATCAATGGCAATTTGTATATTTCATAAAATGGGTTATTTTACGAAAAAATATTCAGGTTTTTCAATTACCTAATAGAAAGATATTAGGAAGGGAGAGAAGCGGTACAAATGAAGGGCTATGCTTTAAACAAGAAAAAAAGTTCCATATGGAAAATATCAGGAGCGGTATTTCTCGTCATGTTGCTGGCAGGACTGGCGACAGCTTGTGCAGGACGGAACGGGCAGGAAGGACAAGGGGAAGAAATTGCACAGCCGTTAGAACAAAAGCTTCCGGATGCCGCCAATGCGGAAGAAGGGAATGCTGAGGCGGAAACGGAGCTTGAGGATGAACCGGGGGATACGGATTCGGGACAGCCGGAATATCTAAAAGTTTTGATAGAGATGGGAGTGCCGGTACCGGATAGGGAAGTTGATTTTGAGGATTTGAAGGAAAATGTAAACGAGGATATTTATGCCTGGGTTTATATTCCGGACAGCAAAATTGACTATCCGGTTCTGCAGCATCCTATCGATAACTACTATTATTTGAATTATAACCTGGACGGCAGCTATGGTTATCCGGGCTGCATTTATACGGAAAGCTATAATAAAAGGGATTTTTCGGATCCGTTGACCGTAATGTACGGACATAACATGAAAAACGGTACGATGTTCGCTGGGCTTCATAAATATGAGGATGCCGAGTATTTTAAGGGACATCCGTATGTATATATTTATACGCCTGAAAAACTATATGTCTATCGGATATTTGTTTCTCATGAGTATAGCAGCGAACATTTGCTTTACCGCCAGGATTATACAAAAAAAAGCGAATTTGAAAAATACATAAATAGGATTATGGCAGTCCGGGGAATGAACTGTAACCGGGCGGAGGATGTGGAAGTCACGGCAGACAGCCATATCTTGGTTTTATCCACATGTATGGCGGATAAGCCGGATAACCGTTATCTGGTACAAGGAGTGCTGCTGAATGAAGACTAGGTCCCAAAGAGGCAGAGCAAAAAAAAGACCCGGAGATAAGAAAAGAACTTTAAAAATGCTGAGGATTACCGTCCGCGCCTTGTCTGTGCTGGCAGTACTGGCAGCGTTGTGCGGGGCTGCTTTTCTGGTAATGCAGTCGTCGGGGAAAAACAGTTTGTATAAAAAAGCGGATAAGGGACAGATGCTGATGTCATTTTCGGAACTGTCCGAGACAGAGGATAAAGGATATACGGAAAACTGGCAGGAAGGGGATGTCCGTTATCAGGGCATTCACTACAGGTACAACGAGGATATTCTTACCTTTCTTTTTTTAGGAATTGATAAAAAGTCCGAGGTCAGGACTGTAAAAAACGGTATTGACGGAGGCCAGTCGGATGCTATTTTCCTTTTGGTATTAAACCCCCGCAGCAAGGAAATCAATGTGATAGGCATACCAAGGGATACCATGGCAGAAATAGAGGTATATGACAAAGACGGAAGCTATATGGGAACGGCGATAGGGCAGATTACCCTGCAGCACGGATATGGGGACGGCGCTGCAGTAAGCTGTGAACGCAGCCGGAAGGCTGTATCCAAGCTGTTTTATGGCTTGCCGGTTCATGGCTATTGTGCCATTAACATGGGGGCCGTTCCTTTGATTAACGACGCGGTTGGCGGCGTGGAACTGACGGCACTGGAAACGATAGATTACAGCGGTTTTCATATGAAAGAAGGAGAAACGGTGCATCTGGAGGGAATGGAGGCTTATCACTATCTGCATTACAGGGATATTTCCCGGTTTGGCAGCGCAGGAGCCCGTTTGGAACGTCAGAAGCAGTATTTAACCGTTTATGCGGCAACGGCAATAGAAGCCATGAAAAAGGACATTACACTTCCGGTAACCTTATACGATACTTTGAACCGGTATATGGTGACGGATATTTCCATAGATGAAGCCAGTTATCTGGCAGTTCAAATGCTCGGTTATCATTTTGACGGAGCGAATATTTATTCCCTGGAAGGCGAAACAGTCCGGGGAGAAAAATTTGAAGAGTTTTATGCGGATGAGACTGCCCTTTATGAACTAATTCTTGATGTGTTTTATGAGGAAATGGAGGACTGATTTGCTGCCGGAAGGGGAAGGTTGAAAGAAAAGCGCTTTCAACTATTGATTTTGAGTCCGCCAAAGCGGACATGGGGTATAAGATTGAAAATTGAAAATTTTCAATCCCAAGTTTGTGTCTGCG
>DNJW01000098.1:0-1632 GCA_003488965.1 Lachnospiraceae bacterium
GTAATTTTCTATTATATAAAAAATGAACCGCTTTACATTTGAAATGCTCTTATAGTCAGATACGTATCGGAAGGAACAAAAAGGAGCTTATAACCGTGGATGAAAAAGAATTGGTACGGCGGCTGAAACGCGGCGATAAAGAAGCATTTGACGCCTTGTACGAAAAATATAAAAATATACTTCTGCGTATGGCATATCTGGTAAGCGGGCAGATGTTTGATGCGGAAGACATTGTACAGGAAACCTTTGTAAAATGTTTTGTGCATATCGGTGAGCTGAAAAAGGAGGAGGGATTTCAATCCTGGCTTTTTCAAATAATGTACCGGACCGCATACCGTCAGATAAAAAAGAGAGGGCGGGAAATTCCAGATGAAAATATAATCATACGGGCAGATGCCGTTGACGGTATTACCTCTTTGGACCGGATTATAATAACGGAGCGTGAAAAGCAGATAAATGACGCAGTACAGTCTTTAGATTTTAAGCACCGGGCGGTTGTAGTACTGTATTATTATAACGAAATGCAGACAAAGGAAATTGCACGGATGCTAGGCTGTACGGAGGGAACTGTAAAGTCCAGGCTGTTTATGGCAAGAAAGAAACTGAGAGGAAAGCTGATGATGTTCGGGGAGGAAGGCAGAGGTTATGAGAAAATTAAAAACCAGGAAGAAAACCGCGGACTGTATTTCTTATAAAAGCGGCGGTAAAGGCGCACAGGAAGACCACAATGAGGAATGGCAGGAAACGGGCGAGGAGATAAGGCATACCCTGCAAAATATAGGAACGAGGATAGAGGCGCCTGACAGCCTGAAGCAGAGGATTGACTTTCGGATAACCGAAAAGCTGGAAAAGGAGGAGCATAAAATGAAGCATATGAGTATGAAAAAAATAGTTTTAGGAGTAGCGGCAGCCAGTGCCTTAATAGGGACGATAGCGGTTGCGGGCAGCGGAATAATATCTTATAGCAGCCATAGTTCTTCCGTGCCGGATTATACCAAATTTGAGGATATGGGAAAGGCGGAATCGGAAATAGGGTATTCTGTTGACGCGGTGGAAAGCTTCAGCAATGGATTTGTCTTTGGCGGAATCAGAATTATTGAGGATACCCTTGAGGATGAATCGGGACAAATCGCAGGGCAGGAGAAAAGCCTGGGGATTTCCTATTCGAAAGGAACGGAACGGATGGATTTGTATGCAAGAAAGCTGCTGGCTATAGAAAACGGAAGCGTTTCAGGGGATGACGAGTGGGATAAGACGATACAGGCAGGCGATGTGACAGTGGGCTATACGCAAAGCACATATAAGGCAGTGCCGCCTGACTATGAACCGACCGAGGAAGATAAGAAAGCCCAGGAAAGCGGCCGTCTGCAGATTGGTTACGGAAGCGAGAAAGTAGAAGTGAGCCAATATTCTTATGCAGGATGGATAAAAGACGGGATTCAATATAGCCTATCCGGCTTTGATGTTTCCGTAAATGGTGACGAAATGCTAAATATGGCCCGGGAAATTATTGAAAACAGCAATTAGAGATAGTTTTGAAAAAATTAAGAATAGCGCAGAACCGCTATGGAAACTGTTTTGGACAGTTCCATAGCGGTTTTCAATTGCCGTAACAGTTCAGCCTTGTATGTT
>DNJW01000098.1:1924-4189 GCA_003488965.1 Lachnospiraceae bacterium
GGAGGAACATACAAGGCTGAACTGCTACAAATTGCCATACTGCTTTTCGCAACCTCTTGTATTCCTTATAACGGATGTGCTATACTACATTCATATTGATTTACAGTTTCATGAAAGGCGCGGTTATTAATATGGGCGATATGGATTTTACGGATTTGGGCCGGGAAATTGGCGATAAAATTGAGCAGCTTATTAATTCAAAAGAGATGAAAGATTTGCAGGAAAACATCCGTAATACGGTAGAGAGTAAAATGGAGGATGTACGTCAGTCTGCCAAGGAAGCGGCAGAATATGTGAATAGGAACGCGGAGATACAGAAGGAGAATTTTGCTCAAAGGATTAACCGGGAAAAGCGGCGCGGGGAAGAGGGCAGGAATCTTCAGGGAAAACAGGAACAGCAGCGTCAGCAGCTGGTCCGTTATGATAAGCGCCAGCTGCCTGTGGCAAAAAAACCGAAGGGGAGAACGGCAGGAGTATTGCTCACTGTTTTTGGGACATGCGGAGCGATAGCCGGCTGGACCGCAGCACTTTTTGGATATTCCATGTTTCTGGTAGGAGGGATTTTGGAGGCGGCATTGCTTCCGTCCGGCTTTGCAGCTGCCTTTGCGGGAATATGTACGGTGGCGGCGATGGCAGGCGGAGTGATAAGGCGCAGGGTCAGACGTTTTAAAAATTATATAAAAACAATGGGGAACAAAGATTTTTATTCCATTGATGGGCTGGCGGACTCGGTCAGCAAAAAAGAAAAATTTGTAATAAGAGATTTGAAGAAAATGATTCAAAAGGGATGGTTTAAGGAAGGCCACTTGGACGAGCAGGAAACATGTTTTATGCTGACGGACGAGTCTTACCAGATGTATCTGGACGCACAGAGGGAGCTGGAGCGCAGAAAAGAGGAAGCGGAAAGACTGGCGAGGGAACAGGAACTGCTGGAGAACGACCCGGTAAGGAAACAGCTTAAAATTGCGGTAGAAGAGGGGAATGAATACATACGGCGGATTCGTGAAATTAATGATGATATTCCGGGAGAGGAGATTTCCAATAAGCTTTACCGTCTGGAAAGGGTTTGTACAAAAATTTTTGAGTATGTGGAGGACAATCCGGAGAAACTGCCGGATATCCGGAAATTTATGAGTTATTATCTTCCCACAACACTGAAACTGGTGCAGACATATCATGAATTCAGCGAGCAGCCGGTACAAGGGGAAAATATTAATACGGCCAAAAAAGAAATAGAGGAAATGCTGGATAGTATCAATCAGGCATTTGAAAAAATGTTTGATAAAATGTTTGAAGACGATGCCATGGACATCTCTACAGATATTTCCGTATTATCCATGATGCTGGCGCAAGAAGGGCTTTTAGAAGACGAATTTAAAACGAATTGAGAGGGAGAAAAAACAGATGATGGAAGAATTGAAAAATGCAGAACCGGTATTGACACTGAACCCCTTTGAAGAAATGCCCACAGAACCGCAGGCACCGGCTGTGCCGGAAAAGGCAGGGGGTGCCGCTGAAGAAAAAAGGGAAGCGGCAGTATTTGACGAGAGTACGCTTTCGCCGGAAGAACGCAAAATGGTGGATGACTTTGCCAACGCCATTGATTTGCAGAATTCTACGGTTATCCTGCAATACGGTGCGGGGGCACAGAAGAAAATTGCCGATTTTTCGGAAACTGCTCTTGCCAATGTAAGGAGCAAGGATCTGGGAGAAATCGGAGAACTTTTATCCGGTGTAGTTTACGAATTGAAAAAGTTCGATGAAGAAGAAGAAAAAGGCTTCTTAGGAATTTTTAAAAAGAGCAGCAATAAGATTGCCGCAATGAAGAGCAAATATGACAAGGCGGAAGTTAATATCAATAAGATATGTGATGTTCTGGAGGAACATCAGAGGCAGTTATGGAAAGACAGCGCAATGCTGGATAAGATGTATGATTTGAATAAAAATTATTTTAAAGAATTGTCCATGTATATCCTTGCCGGAAAGAAGAAGCTGGAAAGGGCAAGAACCCAGGAACTTCCGGTTCTGATGGAAAAAGCACAGCAAAGCGGTCTGCCGGAGGATGCGCAGGAGGTCAATGATTTTGTGGCTATGTGCGACCGGTTCGAAAAGAAAATCCATGATTTGGAACTGACCAGAATGGTTTCTATCCAGATGGCACCCCAAATCCGTCTGGTACAGAGCAATGACACCCTTATGTCGGAGAAAATCCAGTCTACGCTTGTCAATACGATTCCGTTATGGAAAAGCCAGATGGTGCTCGCT
>DNJW01000098.1:4475-4691 GCA_003488965.1 Lachnospiraceae bacterium
TGGAAAAGCCAGATGGTGCTCGCTTTGGGAATTAACCATTCCACGCAGGCGGCACAGGCACAGCGGGAAGTAACGGATATGACAAATGAACTGTTAAAGAAGAATGCGGCGGTTCTTAAGATAGCTACGGTAGAGACTGCCAAAGAAGCAGAACGGAGCATCGTAGATATTGATACGCTGAAACAGACCAATGAATCCTTGATTTCCACTCTGGAT
>DNJW01000098.1:4987-5390 GCA_003488965.1 Lachnospiraceae bacterium
CTTGATTTCCACTCTGGATGAAGTAATGCGGATACAGACGGAAGGACGGGAGAAGCGCAGGGAAGCGGAAATAGAACTTCAAAGGATAGAAGGAGACTTGAAGAACCGGCTGCTGCAGATACGGAATTAACAGATAAAGGGAGGGCGGCGGTGATTGGATATATTCCGGCGAAAACGATAATTACCAGAACGAAATCTGCAGATTGGTTCGGCACGGATTATAATATGAATATTTACAAGGGCTGCTGCCATGGATGTATTTATTGTGACAGCCGTTCGGAGTGTTATCATATTGATAATTTTGACAAAGTAAGGGCAAAAGAGGACGCTTTGCGTATTATCAGGGATGAGCTGCGCAGAAAGGTGAAAAAAGGAGTAATCGGAACCGGTGCCATGAGCGACC
>DNJW01000098.1:5671-7672 GCA_003488965.1 Lachnospiraceae bacterium
CGGAACCGGTGCCATGAGCGACCCATATAACCCTTTTGAAAAGGAACTATGTCTGACAAGGCATGCGCTGGAATTGACAGATGCATATGAGTTCGGAATTGCAATTGCAACAAAGAGCCCGCTGATTACAAGGGATATAGATATTTTATGCAGTATCAGGGAGCATTCGCCGGTGCTTTGTAAAATTACAGTGACGGCTGCGGAAGATAAACTGGCGGCAAAACTGGAGCCTGGGGCGGCTGTTTCTTCGGAACGTTTTCAGGCTCTTGCAAAGCTGCGCGATAACGGGATATTTGCCGGCATATTACTTATGCCGGTTTTGCCGTATATAGAGGATAATGAGGACAATATACGGACTATCATTGAGCAGGCGTCACAGTGTGGGTGCAATTTTATTTATCCTGCGTTTGGGGTGACTTTAAGGCAGAATCAGAGGGACTATTATTACGAAAAGCTGAACCGTATTTTTCCTGGAGAGAATCTGGTGGGAAAATATAGGAAACAGTTTGGGGAAAGCTATGAATGCCGTTCTCCTAAAGCGGCAAAGTTATATGCCATGTTAAGCGAAGAATGCGGGAAAAGAGGGATTTTGTACCGGATGAAAGATATTATCCACGCTTACAAGAAAAATTACGGGGATAATCAGCTGAATTTTCTGGATAGGATTTAGCCCTGAAAATCTTAATATTTTATAAAAGTATGTACCTGTTTTTCATTTTGTGTTATCTATTATATAGGGGGTGCGGCAAGGCGTTTCCATAAAGCCGAAAGAGGCTGTAAAACCGGAGGAAACGCTGTTCACATGGGAGAAATGATGGGTATACGAGAGCTGGAAATCATAGATATTGGGACAGACGGGCAGGATGTACGCCGGACAGAAAGGCGGAGCGGATACAGGCGGGAAAAAGGACAGAAAACGGAAGCATGGACGATAGAGGAATGGGAAGAAGATTCTGCGCCGGAAGAAGAGTGGGAAACGGAAGAAGAGGACGGAGAAGACTGGGAAGAAGACCAGTGGTATGATGAGGACTGGGAAGACGAAGATGACTGGGAAGAGGAACCGGAATTTCAGGCCGTAAAGCATCGGTCTGAGCCTAAGCAATATCAGGCTGCCGGAAAAAGGATAGAAGATTTTTCTGAGGCAAAACGCCGGAGGAAAGCAGAGCTTAAGGCAGAAAAAGAAGATATATATGAAGAAAAGCGGCGCAGAAAGAAAAGAAAGCGGCGGGTCAGGATGGTCCGCGGAGCTATAACGGCATTTACTTTCGTAATGCTGACAGGAGTGCTTCTGACAGCAGCATGGCTGGCAGTATCTGTATATAAGGGGATGAAAGAGGGCGAGGCGGTCCAGACTGCGGCAACGGCTGATATAGAGGAAATACCGAAACAGGATATCCGGGAATGGGCCCGTTTCTATGCCATGGAACTGGAGCGTCCGGATTTGGCGGTGGATTTGCTGACAGTGAACGAGTATTCCCGGCCGGGAGAAGAGCTTCCGGAGGTAAAAAGTATTTTTATACATTATACGGCGAATGCAGGGACAACAGCGCAGCAGAATAGGAGTTACTTTGAATCGCTTTCGGAAAGCCATGAACGTTCAGCCAGCGCGCATTTTGTAATAGGATTTGACGGAGTCATTGTGCAGTGTATACCTACAAAAGAAATTGCGTATGCAGTAAAAGGACGGAATTATGATTCCATATCAATTGAATGCTGCTACTTGGAGGAAAACGGGAAATTTGAAGAAGAAACTTACCGTTCTTTAATCGAACTTACCGCATGGCTGCTGCATAAGTATGAGCTGCGGCCGGAAAATGTGCTCAGACATTACGATGAAGGCGGGAAGAACTGTCCTAAATATTATGTTGAGCATGAAGAAGCATGGGATAGATTTCTGGCAGATTTGGAATCTTATATGATAAGTGTAACTGAAGAAGGAGAAAAAAACGGAATATGAAATAATACGGAAAGGCAAAATATTCTAATGTGAAAATGATTTCC
>DNJW01000128.1 GCA_003488965.1 Lachnospiraceae bacterium
ATATCACATTAAGTTTAATGTTTCAACTTTTCATGTATAAAATCCTATATATTATATTTCTTTAATACTAGTTGTGCGAATGTACTTACAAACTCATTTCTGACGCAATCAAAAGAGAGATTCATTATTATAAAATATCATTTATGCACCTTCACTGAAGGGGGGAGAGGTTCCGGCGGTATATAAACGGCGCTTCCCGCGTCCGTGCGATCTTCCGCGGAATAAAGACCAATCGGAGAACCAGTATAAGCGTATGATGGAGTATGCGGGCTGCCGTGTGATCTATGACACCCGGAAAATCAGAAGGACAGCGGAGGCGACCTTGGATCTGATTTAGGAGCTGCAGAAGAAATATCCGGTCAATGCTTCCAGAATCTACGAAACGGGACCGTCAAGACGCTGCGGGAGGATGGCGGATCACTTCCGACTTGACAGGCGCGGCTTCGCACGTGGTTTTGCTTAAGGAAACCGGATGATTTTTCTTATGATTATCAGTCAGAACATCAACAGAATGCGGAGCTTCGTACACAACCCAGGGAAATAAAAATGTCAAATGACACTTTTACGGAGTAACAATTATTACTCGTGAAAATGCTGGGAATGTGGAAAAGTGCATAAAAAAATATATAAAATATGGTGTTGACAGTGCAAAATAAATATGATAGGATGAAAGCATCAATTAACTAATTTGAACACAGATGCGCAAATGTGAACAAAGAATTTTAAACAAAAGTGTCAAATGACACTATGGAAAAGGAGGGTATTATGAAACGCAGTGAGTATAACAAAATTAAAGAAGAAGGTCTGGAACTTATGCGAAAGGCCGGCTTATATCTGACTCCGGAAGAAGAGGAGAAAATGGAAGTTACAGATTTTGGTCTGAATAGTCCGTATGAAGAAGGATTGCTGTTACATGTGTATGTGAACACGAAGAGGTGCTGTGCCAAAGAACTTCCGATGTTACCGGGGCAGATTTGTGCTGAACATAGGCATCCGCCTCTCAGCCCGGAAAACCCAGGAAAAGAGGAAACTTTCCGTTGCCGGTATGGAGAAGTGTATATTCATGTTCCGGGAGAGCCGACTGCAAATCCAAAAGCTAAAATTCCGCAGGGAAAAGATGATGTATATACCGTCTGGCACGAAATTGTACTGAAAAAGGGTGAACAGTATACATTGGCACCAAATACAAAACATTGGTTCCAGGCTGGACCGGAGGGAGCGATTGTCTCTGAGTTTTCTTCATACAGTGACGATGGGACGGACGTTTATACAGATCCGGCTATTACAAGGTTTACGACAATAGAAGAGGACTGATTTGAGCGGGAGAGTGCTATGGTGATTCAAAATTTGGAGTATGCCAGATGGGAATTTCATCGTGTTGGCGAGAAGCAATGGTATCCTGCCGTGGTGCCGGGAAGTTTATTTCTGGATATGATGAAGAATCATCTGATAAAAGATCCGTATTACAGATTTAATGAGAGACAGTTTTCCAGGCTGGCTGAGGACGACTATGAATATATTGCTCTGTTCCATGTGCAAGAAGAACTGCTGAATAAAGAAAGGCTGTTTTTGGTATTTGAAGGTCTGGATACTATTACCAGAATAGAAATAAACGGGGAATTGCTTTCTAATACCGACAATATGCACCGCACATACCGGTTTGACGTAAAAAACAGACTGAAAAAGGGGGAAAATGAAATCCGGATTACCTTTTATTCTCCTGTGCGGTATATTGCAGAACAGCATAAAGCACATCCAATTCCGGAAATGAATACGGCCTCACCGCATGGATTTTCGCAAATCAGAAAAATACATAGTTCGTTTGGCTGGGATGCAGAACCGAGCGTGCCGGATTCCGGTATATGGAGAGACGTATATCTGGAAGCATACGATGCGGAAAAAATAGATCATATCTATGTAAGACAAAAACATTCTGGTAAAGAGGTGGAGTTGTCTGTAGAAATATGTCTTGAGAAGTACCACAGGGAAGAAAGCCGGATTCATATTGATTTGTGGAATCCGGAACGGATTCTGGAGGCACAAGCGGATCTGCAGATAGCAGGCGAAAAAGGAGTATGGACATTTCGGATTGAAGATCCTCGCCTATGGTGGCCTAACGGCTATGGCGATCAGCCATTGTACTGTCTTGATGTTATATTAGAAAGTACGTTTATGTCGGCAGAAATTGACCGGAAATCGCAGAGAATAGGATTACGTAAGGCGGAAGTGAGGCGTGAAAAGGATCAATGGGGCGAATCGTTTGCTTTTTATGTCAACGATGTTCCGGTTTTTGCCAAGGGAGGATGTTATACCCCACCAGATAAATTTCTGACTTTATGCAGGGGAGAACGTCATCGAAAACTCATTCAATATTGTGCAGAAGCCAATTATAATTGTATTCGTGTCTGGGGAGGAGCAATTTATCCGGATGATGAATTTTTTGACCTGTGCGATGAATATGGGATTCTTGTCTGGCAGGATTTGATGTTTGCATGTGCCTTATATCATTTAACAGATGAATTTATAGAAAATATTTGTGCAGAAACGAAAGATAATATTATTCGTATAAGAAATCATCCGTCAGTGATATTGTGGTGTGGAAACAATGAAAATGAGTGGTTTCATGATTTTGAACATGATCTTGAAGGGTTAAATTATAAGCTGCGGATGGATAATCTGCGCCAGTATGAAGTATATCTGGCTTCCGTAGTAAAGCAATATGATCCGGATCGTCTGTTCTGGCCGAGCACTCCTTCAAGCGGGGGAGGATATGTTGATCCGAATGGATACGAGAAAGGTGATGTTCACTGCTGGTATGTCTGGTACCTTCCGGCAAAGCCGTATACATTTTATAAGGAATGTAAGGCAAGATTTGTCAGTGAATATGGTCTGGAATCTTTTCAGGATATTAAGACGCTCAGACATTACATGGAACCGGAGGATATGACGCCAAATTCTGAAGTCATGGATTTCATGCAGAAATGTAGTGATAATTTTTGTTACATGGGTAATGGGAAAATCATAAACTATGTTTTTCAAGAAGTGCGTCCACCGAAAAATTTTGAAGAATATGTTTTTGCGACACAGTATGCGCAGGCGGAAGGAATTAAATACGGTACAGGTTGGTTTAGAAAACAGAAGCCCAGATGCATGGGAAGCTTATACTGGCAGATCGTGGATTGTTTTCCGGGAACAACGTGGTCAGGAATTGACTATGAGTACCGGTGGAAAATGCTGCACTATTATGCAAAACGTTTTTTTCAGAAAACTCTAATATGGGCTGACGGAAAGGATCAGAAAGTAGAAATATATGTGATACACGATGGACAGGAAGAAATCAAAGCAGAAATTCGCTGGAGCTTAAAGAAAAATGATGGTTCCTGCGTTCTGCAGGGAAGCAGAAAGGCTGCTATTCAAAAAAACAGTTCGTCGCTGATTTGTGAAATTGATATGGCAGAAGAGGTAAATGAAAATAATCGTAATATGCTGTATCTGGATATGGCGCTTGTGGATGAGAATGAGAAACTCATCAGCAGTGATACGTATCTTTTCGTGAAACCAAAACATTTTCATTTCCTAAAGCCAGAGATAGAGCTTTCTTTATCAGAGGAGAAAGAACGATTTGTCATAAATCTGCAGACATCGGTATACACAAAATGTATCCGGCTGGATTTTATAGAATCAGATGGCATTTTTTCTGACAACTGTTTTGATTTATCACCAGGACAGAAAAAAACAATATATGTGAAAAAATGCGACTTAAGTAAAGATATGTCAAAAGATGATTTTGAAAACGAATTATATTATCAAACGTTAAATGCGATAGGTGTGTAAAAACGAAAGGAGAAAACTATGAAAAAGAAAATTGCTATTTTAATGTCTGTATTATTGGCATGTTCGCCGGCTGCAGCGTATGCAGAGGAAGGACTGACAGAAGCACAGAAGGAAACTGGGTTTACAGAAGAGGTTACATTAGATGTGGCAATGATGTGGTCGCTGGACAGCACAACGGATGCAAAATCTTATGCATTGAATAATGCATTGGAAAGATTGAAAGAGGACTATCCGAATATCACGATTAACTATGATGGTTCTGTTCACGATGATTACCAGACGATCATGATGACTTATATGGCATCAGATTCTCTTCCGGATGTTTTTAATGTAAAAGGTTCCTGGATTCCGAATATGGTGGCAAATGGACAGCTTGGAACAATTGATGAATTCCTGGAAGCTGATGAAGAGTGGGCAAGCGGATTTGCAAACAATATTCTTTTTGATATGGAATATGATGGGCATTATTATGGAGCTCCATTCCAGAATCTTTCCTGTTCGTTAATTGTATATAATAAAGAAATTTACAGCTCCGTTGGCTATGATAGTTTCCCGCAGACCTGGGATGAACTGATTGACTGTTTTACGAAATTGCAGGAAGCGGGATATGTGCCGCTTGGCATGGGTAACAGTGGACAGTGGGTAGCGAATTCATGTGTATTTGGCGCTCTTGGATATCGCGGAGCAGGAGATAGCTGGTATTCAGATATCATGAATGGGACAGGTGATGGATTCCTGGATGCTAATATGCTGCAGGGCGTGGAAAAAATGGCAGAATTATCACAGTTCATGAACGAAAATATGAATAGTCTTGACCAGTTTGAAGTAATGCCCCCGTATCTGAAAGGAGAGTATGCATCTTATGTAGATGGAAGCTGGACGTTTGGAACGCTGATCGCAACTGCGGATGAGGATCAGAGCATGGTTGAAAAATCTGGTGTAGCAGTATTTCCGGCTTTTGAAGGCGGATTAGGGGCAGGAACAACGACTCCGGGAGGAGCTGCATGGGGACAGGCATATAATGCAAATCTGACAGGTGCGAAAAAAGAGGCGGCACGTATTTTTATCAAGTATATTTCTGATGAGCAGTGGTGTATGGATCTGGCTGAAAAAGGAGACTTTGGTGGAATGAGTGTTGATTATGACTACAGCCAGACTTCTCCGCTGGTAGCAGAATATGTTGCTTTAAAGCAAACGCTTACGGATTCACAGCAGTATGACTGCCATTTTGATACTTCTGTTATTGACGCGATGAATGTTGGTTTCCAGGAACTTTTACTGGGAGAAATTACTGCTGAAGAGTGGGGCAGAAATGTGCAGGATGAGTATGAGATGACTTTAGAATAAGCAGTATAAATAGGGTTGTCTTCGGACAACCCTATTTTTTAAATGAAAGGTGGTATTGGAATTGGAGCAAAGTAAAGCATTGGTTCCTAAACGAAAAATATTGTTTATATACATGTTCCCGAGTGTTGCGTTGTTTTTGATTTTCAATCTGATACCAGTTGTGATGGCAATATATTATTCTTTTTTCAACTGGTCTGGCGGGAAGACTATGAAATTTATCGGAATAACAAATTATATCCGGTTGCTGCAGGACGGAGTGTTTGGCAAGGCAATCTGGAACAATTTAATTCTGGCATTTTTCTGCGTGGTTTTCCAGGTAGGAATAGCTTTTGTTATTTCTTCTCTGTTGTGTACGAAAATGCTGAAGTGTAAGGCGTTCCATCAATTTGCAATTTTTATGCCGGTGATTCTGGCGCCAGTTGTAGTTGGATTCTTATGGAAAATCATATATAACGCGGATTACGGTCTGTTAAATTTTTTCTTAAGAGCAATCGGTCAGGAGAAATTGATACAGGCATGGCTGGACAATCCGGATATTGTAATGAAGGCTATTACGATTCCTATTGTCTGGCAGTGGATTGGTATGTACGTTGTTATGCTTGTAAGTGCTATGAAAAATATTTCAGGCGAAATTATTGAAAGTGCTGTGCTTGACGGTGCAAATGGTATTCAAAGGACATTGTATATTACCTGGCCATTAGTTCTCGACACGGTAAAAGTATCTATTGTTCTTGCAGTATCAGGCTGTATGAAATTGTTTGAGCATATTTACATTATTACAGGTGGCGGTCCTGGAAATGCTTCCATGGTCGGCGCGATGTATGCGTATAAAACATCTTTTATAAAACAGAAGTTTGGTTATGGTTCGACAATATCTGTTGGAATCATGCTGACAAGTCTTACGATGGTGATGCTGGTTAATATTATTTTTGGAAAGGGTAAAAAGAGATATGGGTAAAATTGAATCTGGATTAAAAAAATTCGGCTCACTGCTTGTAAACGTGATAATCAGTGCATTTTCTCTTTTTTGTCTGTTTCCAGTTGTATGGATGCTTTATTCTTCTTTGAAAGAAGAATCGGAGTTTAAGCGAAATCTTCTTTCTCTTCCAATACAGCTTCATTTTGAAAACTATTTAACAGCGGTGAAGACAGGAAAAATGGATACAGCATTTGTAAACAGCGTGCTGGTCAGTGTAACGGCAGTGGCAGTTTTGTTATTTATTGCTTTTTTAGCTGGAACAATATTTGGAAGGTACGTTTTTAAAGGAAAAACACTCCTCTATACGATGTTTTTGCTGGGGATGCTAATTCCGGTGCATAGCCTTCTGGTTCCTGTATTTATTGAATTAAAGATATTTTCGTTAAATAATAACCGGTTTGTTCTGGCTTTGATTTATGCAGCATTTGGTTTACCGAAGGCAATTTTTCTGATGACCACCTATGCATCGACAATACCAAGGGAACTGGAGGAGGCAGCGATTATTGACGGTGGAAATACCCATGATGTTTTTTTCCAGATTTTTTTGCCGATTTCGAAACCTATTTTGTCAACAATTACCATACTGAGCTTTCTGGATGCCTGGAATGAATTTCCTTTTTCTCTGATTTTGATGGGAAAGCCGGAATTAAAAACATTGCCGATAGCATTGACCTATTTTACAGGACAGTATTCCGTAGATTATACTCCCATGATGGCCGGGTTGGCAATCGCAACTTTGCCCGTCGTTATTGTATACTTTATTTTCCACAAAAAGATTATGGAAGGCATGGTTGCAGGCGCTGTGAAAGGATAAGGGATAATAATGAAAGAGAATTTAAAGATTGCAGTGGCGCGTTTATATTATTTTGAAGATAAGAATCAGAATCAGATCGCGTCAGAACTAAAAATTTCACGTTCCTATGTATCTAAATTGCTGGTCGAAGCAAGAAAAGAGAAATTAATTGAATTCAGAAGCAATAATATATGGCTGATGGAGAGTGAGAAGGAAAGGATTCTCAAACGGCATTTCCATCTGGACAAGGTGGTCATTGCAGATGAAACGACCAGTTATCTGCAGGATACTTATCCGTATACACAACAGCTGGGGGAGAAGCTGGGCTCTCTTCTGAATAGTATTTTGAAAGATGGAGATGTGATAGGCGTTGCCTGGGGTAAGACAATTTATGATTGTTCAAGATATCTTCGGACAGATAAGGCGCTTAAGAATGTGAAGGTCGTACAGATCTGCGGTGGTGTGACCCAAAACCAGAAACGTACCTATGCTGATGAAATTTCTAAAAATTTTGCAGACATTTACCAGGCAAATGTGTATGCAATGATGGTTCCTGCAATTGTGGAAAGTAAGCAATATAAGGATATTTTTTTCCAGGAACAGTGTATCAGCCAGGTTGTGAAGATACTGGATAATATAAATGTTGCAGTTTTTACCGTGGGACAATGCAGTATGGAAAGTTCACTGGTCAAATCGGGGTTTATTACAGAAAAGGAAATTAAAACACTGATCTCTGAGGGTGCGGTTGGAGAGGTTTGCACACGCTTTATTAATAAAGACGGACAATGTGTAGCCGAGGCTCTGGATAGCAGAACAATGGCAATTTCATTTCAGCAGCTTAGGCGATGTGATTACAGGATCGCAGTAATCCTTGGAAAACAGAGACTGGAACCGCTAAAGGCAATTTTGCGTGCCGGATATGCCAATATATTATTGATTGATGAGGAAACTGCAGATGCGCTGCTGGAGGAGATAAAAATATAGAAGGATAAAAAGGTGAATGGAGGGAGTAGGGGTATTGAGATGCATTACATTCCGTATATGTCAGATAAAGTAAAGGAGGAACAGCATGGATAAAATGAAATTACAGGAAATATTTCCGATTGGAACAAAATATTCTGCTTACAGGGACAGGACGGACAAGAACTGGGAAAAGGACTTTAGCAATATGCAAAAATGCGGCATGGACACTGTCAGGGTTCATGCAACATGGGGAACCATAGAAGCAAATGAAGGTGAATTTGATTTTACATATTACGATAATATCATATCAGCAGCTTTGAAATATGGATTAAAGGTAATCTTTACGATGTATCTTGTCTGTGCACCGGAATGGGTATATGAAAAATATCCGGATAGCAGATATGTTTCTGCTGGCGGTAATGTATGGACACCGCATCAGCAGGCAGATGCAGCAACAGGCGGATGGCCGGGACTGTGCCTGGACAGCGAACCGCACAGGGGCGCTATTGCCGGTTTTTTGAAGGCAATTACAGAACACTATAAAGGAAATACAGATATTATTGCATTTGATATCTGGCATGAACCCACAGAAGAACCATCGCAGCAATACTATCAGAACGACTGGAGGGAACTGATCTACTGCTACTGTGATCATACAAAAGAAAAATTCAGAAAATGGCTGGTAAAGAAGTATGGGACGCTGGAAAGTTTGAATGAGGTATGGACAAGACAATACCAGAACTGGTCGCAGGTACAGCCGCCGAAATCGGTTGGAATGTATACGGATTGGCTGGACTGGAAGCATTTCCGGGCAGATGCACAGGCAGATGCCATGAAATTTTTAAGCGAGACGATAAAGAAGTATGATAAAGACCGCTATACGGTAGTACATACCGCAATTTACGAGACGGGACATCCGGTCGTTACATCGAATGATCATTTTAAACTGGCAGATGTAACAGATATGATCGGCAGTTCTATGTACGATTCAGTAAATCCGGAAATAACAGCATTTGTGTGTGATCTGCTGCGAAGTGTGACAAATAATGGACCATATTGGATAGGAGAAACAGGCACGGGTGCCGGTCCGATGTTTGTTTTTGTTGGAGAACGGACGGAAGACAGTTTCTGTTTCTCACTGCCGATTTCCGGTAAGACAATCAAGCGCCAGACCTGGGGACAGATTGCCAGAGGTGCAAAAGGAATTCTGTTCTGGGGATGGCGTCCAGAGCTTTCTACAGTTGAGACAATTTCGCTCGGATTTACAGAACGAAATGGAGACTGGACAGAGCGCTGTGATGCTTTGAAAGAGTTTACAGATGTCTTCCGTAAATATAAATCAAAGTTGGCTTATGCGATGGCTCCAGAGAGTGAGGTAGCAATTCTTTATAATATGGACAGTATATTTATTGAAGGACTGGTGTCTCTTGGAACATCGGGAAGCTGTATGATCCGGAAGCAGAATAGATTTTACAAAGATTCCCTTGCATTTATGGGGTGCTATAAGCTTTGCATGCAGAATCTGATGCAGCCGGATTTTATAAACGCAGAAAAGGTATTGTCGGGAGAACTGGAAAAATATAAGCTTCTGTTGATACCATATGGAATCAGCATTACGCAGGAATTAGCAGCAGTGTTGCGTATTTATGTAAAGAATGGCGGAAAAATTATCAGTGACGGCATGCTTGGATATTTCACAGACAAAGCATGGGGAGCAGAAGTTTGCCCGCCAGGTGATCTGGATGAAGTATTCGGATTGGATGTTAAGAGTGATTACTGTGTTATTAATGAACAAAATCTGGTAATAGAAGATCATGAATACCATAATGTGGCCAAAGTAATTGCCGAACATATTAAAGTCCGTGAGAATGCGGAAGTATTTGGTAAATTTGATAATAACAAACCAGCAGCAATAGCAAATTCTTATGGGAAAGGAAAGACAGCATATGTCGGTACTCTGTTTTTTGCAAATGCGATGTGGAATTATTCGGGCGATACAAACAAAGTATTTTGTAAGTTACTGGAAAAGGTGAAATATTGCCCAAAGGCAAAACTGTGCGGACCGGAAAGCGGGCAATTAGTGGAGGTACGTATACTGGAAGGAAAAGATGAGGCATTTCTGTTTCTTATTAATCATGATGAAAAAGGAGCGCGTGTGGAATTGTCTGTTCCTATGGAAGGATATCTGCAGATCATTGATATCATGACGGATGAGAAGAAAAGCGTACAGGAAGGGAATGTTTCAATAAGAGATTTCCTGCAGCCGGAAGAAGTTAAGGTATTTATGCTAAATAAAGTATCGTGATGAAAAAGGAGGAGAGTAATGAAAGCAGTAGTAATGAAAGCGATTAATAATCTGGAAGTTGTCGATGTCGGGAGACCGGAACCGAAGGCGGATGAAGTTTTATTGAAAATCATGGCGGTTGGCGTATGCGGTTCTGACATCCCGCGCATTTTAAAATTTGGTTCCCATGTGCTTCCGATTATTCCCGGGCATGAGTTTGCCGGTGAGATAGTGGAAGTTGGAGCAGATGTACAGGGATGGGAACTGGGAGATAAAGCGGCAGCAGCTCCGCTGATTCCATGTAATAAGTGCGAGTGGTGCAAAAAAGGATTATTTTCTCTTTGCGGGGATTATAAATATTATGGCTCCAGAAATGACGGTGCGTTTGCGCAATTTCTGTCTGTGAAAGCGAATAATCTTATTCGGCTTTCAGACGGAACGCCATTTGACTGGGGAGCAACAATTGATCCGGCTGCAAATGCCCTGCATGCTTTTTACCGTGCAGAGGTGATGGCAGAGGATACCGTCTGCGTATTTGGACTGGGAGCAATCGGATTGTTTGCAATACAGTATGCAAAAATTCTGGGATGCAAAACAATTATTGCAGTGGATATTAATGATGAAAAGCTGAATATTGCAAAAGAGTGCGGCGCTACGCAAATCGTTAATTCTATGAAGGAAAACGCTGTGGACGCTGTACTAAAATATACAGATGGGCATGGTGTTTCTGCGGCGTTCGATATGTCGGGCGCTCCATCAGCACAGGAGCAGGCCATACTTTCGGCAGGGAAAATGGGAAAAGTAGTATTTCTTGGGATTTCCCATGCTGCCCTGCATTTATCGGAAAAAGCAGTCGACAATATTTTAAGGTATCAGCTTACCATAAGAGGAAGCTGGAATTCATTTTCAAATCCGTTTCCAGGAAAGGAATGGACGGATGCAGCAAGATTAATGGATGAGAAAAAGTTTAATCCGGATTTACTGATATCCCACAGACTGCTTTTGGATGAACTGCCGGAAACATTCCGAAAAATCGAGAAAAAAGAAATTGTGTTTAATAAGATTATGTTTTATCCGAATGGAATGAAATAAGGGAGGAGATTATGATGAAGATGAATTTGGCGTCTTATATAGATCATACGATTTTGAAGCCGCAGGCAACAACGGCAGATATTGAAAAGCTTTGTAAAGAAGCTTTAAAATATAAATTTGCTTCTGTGTGCATTAACCCCAGACATGTAAGATATGCTGCAGAATTGCTGGAAGGAAGTAACGTAAATGTGTGCACTGTAATTGGTTTTCCGCTTGGTGCAAATAAACCGGAAGTTAAGGCAATGGAAGCAAGAATAGCCATAGAAGAGGGCGCCAGGGAAATAGATATGGTAATTGATATTGGCGCCGCGAAGGAGCACGATTTTGCCAAAGTAAAAGAAGATATCTGCAAAGTAAAAGCAGAGGTGGACCGGGATCATGTGTTAAAGGTGATTATTGAAACCTGCCTGCTTACGGATGAAGAGAAGGTGGAAGTCTGCAAAGTCTGCAAAGAGGCCGGAGCAGATTTTGTAAAGACATCGACTGGATTTTCGACAGGCGGAGCTACGGCGGAAGATGTTGCACTTATGTTTGAAACGGTAAAACCGGAGCTTAAGGTAAAGGCATCGGGTGGTATCCGGACGAGAGAAGATGCAGAAAAAATGATAAAAGCCGGGGCGTCGAGGCTTGGTACCAGCGCTGGGATTGCAATTACAGAAGGATAGGCAGAGTATACGAAATGAGGTGGCAATATGAAAGCCTATGTCATGAATGAGAAAAGAGAGCTGGTGGTTGCAAAAAGACCAGAACCGGCAGAAAAGAAGGATAATATCATCGTAAAAATCTGTGCTGCTTCGATCTGTGGAACGGACATGCGCACTTTTCTGAAGGGAAATCAGAAAATCGATCCTCCCAGAATTATGGGACATGAATTTGCGGGAAAAATTCTTTATGTTGGAGAAAAGTTGAAGAAATATGGATTTGAAAAGGGCGACAGAGTAACGATAGCACCGGCGATTGGATGCGGGGAGTGTTATTACTGCAAAAACGGACATTCCAATATGTGTGATTCTCTGGAAACGATTGGGTTTCAGTATGATGGGGTGTTCGCATCCCTGGTAGAAATTCCGGCAAAAGCGGTAAGAAATGGAAATCTTATTCATTTACCGGACGAAATTTCCTATGATGATGCGACATTGATTGAACCGGCTGCGTGCGCGTATAATGGACAGATTTACCTAAACATACACGAAGGCGATACGGTAGTGATTTATGGAAGCGGAATGATTGGCTGTATACATGCGGAGCTTGCATTGTCGAAAGGGGCTGCACAGGTATTTGTGGTAGAACCGGTAGAAAAAAGAGGAAAGATTGCTTTGGAAAAAGTCCCGGGAGTTCAGTGGATCAATCCATTCACACAGAATACAGTAGAAGTGGTCAGAGAAAAAACAGGCGGACGCGGTGCGGATGTGGTTATTGTAGCAACTTCTGTTCCTTCGGTTCATACGGAGGCACAAATTATAGCGGCAAAACGTGGACGTATTTCACTTTTTGGAGGGCTCCCTGTAGATGGAAAGGGTTACCTTGATTCTAATGCGATACATTACAAGGAACTGCAGATTTTCGGTGCTCATGCAACAACGGCGGCATATATGAAGGTGATTATGGATATGATGCTGCAACATAAACTGGATGCAAAAAAATATATTGAAAAGACCGTAACACTGGATAATGTAGAAGAGGGATTTGTATCTATAAGAGATGAAAACACAATGAAAGTCGTGATCCATCCATAAATTATGAAGCTGTCTGCATCTATATGGAACATATGCTTTCAAAAAAGGGAGGTACTTATGAAGAAAGCAATTTTATTAGCAGTAGATTTAGGTACCAGTTTTATCAAAGCCGGTGCATATGATGTACAAAGTACATGTATTGCTTTGGAAACAGAGCCGGTGAAGGACTATCGTCCAGAACCTGGAGTGTTCATTCAGAAAGGACAGGAACTGTTTAATTCTGTGATTTGCTGTATCAGTAAAATTTCAGCTGCGCTTGGAGAGAGAAAACGGGACGTAGCAGCGATAGCATTTACCGGACAGATGTCCGGATTTATGGGAGTCGATGAAAAGTGGGAGGACATTACTACCTGGTCCTGTTCGCTGGACAGCCGCTATATGCCATGGGCAATGAAACAAATGGAAAGGCTGAAGGAGGACTTTCTGTGCATCGGCGGAACGAATTTTCCGCAGATGGCGCCCAAATTTGAGTGGTTCCGGGATGAATTCCCCAGGGAAAATGAAAAAATCCGGAAGTATATGATGATAAGCGGTTATGTGATTGGAAGACTGGGGGATATTCCGGTGGAAGAAGCTGTGATGGATCGTTCTTATATACAGTGGACGGGACTGGCCGATGTGCGGCATGACTGCTGGTCGGAGAAAATCTGTAATGCAGTGGGTATAGACCAGAAGAAACTCCCGAAGATTGTGAATTCTAATCATATTTGTGCTCACTTGAATTCAGAGATGGCAAAAATTACAGGACTTCCGGCGGGAATACCATTGGTATCTGGTGCAGGAGATAAGGTGGCAGGATGTCTTGGAGCGGCGATTGTTGAATATGGAGATACAATTTTTGAAGCGTCTTCTTATGGAGAGATAAGCTGCTGCGTTCCAGAGTATCGGCCTGATATGGAAGAAAAACGGTTGGATGTCATTCCTTCTGCTGTGCCCGGAGATTATTACGCGACGCATTTTGTGGCAGGTTCTGGAATAACCCTGGACTGGTTTATGGATACCTTTGAAATGGGAAAACAGGAAAGTGCAGGGGAATGCTTTAGCCGTATGGAGGAGAGGATAAAGGAGATTCCGCCGGGATGTAATGGACTTATGGCGATAGGATTGCTGGGCGGTTCTTCTATGCCGCTGGATGGAACGCTGAAAGGAATGTGGATGGGGTACGACTGGAGCCACACCTCTGAATATTTTTATAAAGCGCTGCTGGAAAGCTTTACTTATGATTTTACGCTTGCTCTTGACAGGGTAAAACATCTTTATCCGGAGTATCATATGGATTCCATTAAAATAATTGGAGGCGGGGCGAAATCACCGGTTTGGACACAGATGTGTGCGGATGTTCAGAATATGCGGTATTTTACATTGAACCGATCAGATGTCGCTATGTGGGGAGCTGCAATTCTGGCGGGAAATGCGATTGGGATATTTGAAGATCTAAAGGAGACTGCCAGGAAGTATGTGAAGACAGGAAGGGAATATCAGCCGCGGCCGGAGGAAGGACAGAAGTATCAGAAGTATATAAAACGTTACAAGGATTATACTATCCGGCTTCATGATTTTTATGGGGGAATATGAAAATCGTCCACTATTTTGAAAGATTGGTATCTGTAATCATATGGAAGCGAATGCTATACTGATTTCATCAAGAGAAAGCCCGATGGAAAAGCGCAAGAGGCGTTCCAGAGGCGGCGAAAAATCAGGAGGGAATCAGTATGAAAGTAAAATGGTGGTCAGCAGCGCTGGCAGCAGCAATGGTAACGGGTCTTTTTGGAGGAACGGCAGCCGTGCAGGCAGAGGAGCAGGTAACATTAAAGGTATTTTCCAATCTTCCGGACCGCAAAAACGGACAGGGTCTGGTAGAGCAGATGATTATTGATGAGTACATGGCGGAAAATCCGAACGTTACGATCGAAGTGGAGGCGCTTGACGAAGAGGCGTACAAGACAAAATTCAAAGCGTATGCGATGGAAGGGATGCCGGATGTAGTCAATATCTGGGGACAGCCGTCTTTCCTGGATGAGGTGCTGGAGGCGGGCGTGCTCGCAGAGCTGAATGAAGCGGATTATGCAGATTACAAATTTATTGAAGGATCTCTGGAAGGCTTTAAAAAGGATGGAAAACTTTACGGACTTCCGAGAAATACGGACGTAGCAGTTTTCTATTATAACCAGAAAATGTTTGAGGATAATGGCTGGAGCGTACCTTCTACATACGATGAGATGCTGGAGCTCGGAAAAACGATTACGGAAGCAGGAATCACACCGGTAGCAATGGATGGTGGAGACGGATGGCCGATGGCAGTTTATCTCTCCGATGTTCTCTACAAGATCGCAGGAGCAGATTACCAGGGGACGGTGGCGGATGCTGTTGCAAATAGCGACTTTACTGCGGATACCATGAAACAGGCAACACAGCTTCTGAGGGATGCTGCCGACGCGGGACTTTTCCAGATCGGCTATGATTCCCAGGACTATGGAACAGCCATGAACCTCTTCACAAACGGGCAGGCAGCGATGTTTTATATGGGAAGCTGGGAGGCATCCATGGCGCTCAATGAGGATATCCCGGAGGAGATCCGTACCAATATCCGTGTTTTTACCATGCCGGTCGTAGAGGGCGGCGCAGCTTCCGCAACGGATATCGCAGCATGGAATGGCGGCGGATACGCGATATCTGCAAACTCTGAAGTAAAAGAAGAAGCAATAAAGTTCCTTAATTATATGTATCAGCCGGACAAGCTCTCAAAATATGGCTGGGAAAACGGTGTCGGAATGTCGGCACAGGATCAGACAGAATATATGACCGGTGAGGAGACCGAGCTGATGAAACAGATCGTAAACATCGTTACGGAAGCGACAAGCGTTTCAGGAACCCCGATCAATGACTGCGGACCTTCTGCATTCAAGACATGCATTGAGAGTGAGATCCAGAGCGTTTCCAACGGAACGATCGATATCGACACATTTCTTGCGGACATCGGAGCAGCCTGCAAATAAGCGCTACTTATTCATTCCGCTCGCAGAAGATGTCTGAGAGGGTCTGAACAGTATCAGATAAGTTTGATTGAGAAAGAGCGGCTGCCGGAATATGGTAGATGCTCTTTCTCATTTGTGTTATAATCAGAAAGGAACATTATTGTTATGAAAAAAATGTACAGCAATAAGCTGGTGATCACGAGTCTTGTGCTGCCGGGCGTCCTGCTTTTTGTCTTTGCAATTCTGGCTCCGATCTGTCTGAGTGTATATTATTCCCTGACGGATTATTCGGGTATGGGCTCCTGGAACATGATCGGACTGGATAATTACAAAGCGCTGATGCGTGATGAAGCGTTTTTTACGGCGCTGCGCAACTCGTTATTTCTGGCAATCGGATTTATCTGCATCCAGCATCCGCTGGCAATCATCGTGGCTGCAGTGCTGGACAAATTAAGTGGAAGAGGAGAATCTTTTTTCCGCTGCGTTTATTTTATTCCGAATGTTATTTCGGTAGCCGTGATCGCATACCTCTGGAAGTTTATCTACAATCCGAACTTCGGGCTTCTGAATAATATTCTGAAAGTGTTCGGCTATAAAGGAACTGTCAACTGGCTCAGCGCCGAAAACGCCATCTGGTCGGTACTGGTGGTGCTGATCTGGCATGGATTCGGCTGGGGTATGCTGATCTATTATTCCGGCATCAAAAATATTGATCCGACGCTTTACGAAGCGGCGGCAATCGATGGGGCAAACCAGAAACAGACCTTCCTGCGCATTACGCTCCCGCTTATGAAGCCGGTTATCCAGGTGAATGTGACGATGGCTGTCATCTCCGCTCTGAAGCAGATGGAAACGGTTTATCTTCTGACAAACGGCGGACCGGGCAATGCCACCCAGTTTACGGCAACTTATCTGTACCAGCAGGCGTTTAAAGCGTTCCGGTATGGCTACGGCAATGCGATCAGCGTTGTGTTTATCATCATCTGCCTTCTTGCGACCGTATTTCTGAATAAGATTTTTGAAGAGCGCGAGCCGGAAAGGAGGGGAAGATAATGGAGAAAACCGGAAAGAAAAAAATGTCCGCCGGCAAAGTAATTCTCTGGGGGATACTGATCTTCGTTGCCGTTGTCCAGATCTTTCCGCTGGTCTGGCTGCTGGATTTCTCACTGGCAAGCAGTAATGAAATGTTTACAAATGGTCTGCTGATCATTCCGGAAAAAATCCAGTGGGGCAACTATGTAAAAGCATTTGTAGATGGAAATTTCCTGCATTATCTGAAAAACAGCCTTTTGATCAATGGTCTTGCTGTTGTCCTGGTCTTGCTGGTTTCTATTATGGCGGCGTTTGCCTGCCTGCGGATGCAATGGAAGCTGAACGGGTTTGTGAAGACATTGCTTCTGATGGGGATGATGATTCCCATTCATGCAACGCTGCTTCCGAACTATAAAATATATAGTACACTGCACATGACGGATACGATCTGGGCTCTGCTGATTCCTTATGTAGCGTTTTCTCTTCCGCAGGGACTGTTTCTGATGACCAGCTTCATGAGTGCGGTTCCGGCAGAACTGGAGGAGGCGGCTGTTATGGATGGGTGCGGGATTTACCGTATTATTTTCCAGATCATTACTCCGATACTGAAACCATCCATAGCGACGGTATCCATCATGACATTTTTGAACAACTGGAATGAATTTATGATGGCAAGCACCTATTTAAGCTCGCCGAAGTGGAAGACGCTGCCGTTCTCAGTGCTGGAATTTACCGGGCAGTATTCCTCTAATTATGCGGTGCAGTTCGCGGTCATGGCGCTGACGGCTGCCCCGGCAGTTATCATTTATGTTATATTAAATAAGCATATTACAAAGGGCGTGGCAATGGGAGCCGTAAAAGGCTGACCGGGTTAAAGAATGGCACACGTGGAGGTACGATCATGAAAAAGCTGCGGGAAAAGATACGGAATATGTCGATCAGAAAAAAGATCGTCTTTTATATGTACGTCGTACTTATCCCGCTGCTTCTTATAATCTGTATTGCGGCGACGGTATACCGTTACCGGGAATCCAGGGAAGAATACGCCAGGCTCCAGAGACAGAATATTTACAGTCTGCAGTCTTCTCTCGATATCATAGAAGAAGACGTAAGAAATCTTTCCCTGAACCTGGCGATCAATGATGATATACGGAGTATCCTCACCGCAGACGATCCGGAAGCTGTCAGCCGGGATGTCAGGCTCTGGCAGAATATTGCCCCCATGCGTATGGTGGAGGATATTATTGCACTCAAGGGTTATATCAAGACGCTGTCTGTTTATCCGGAAAACGGGGTAACGCCGTATCTGCGCTGTATGGATGCCAGCTCCTATATTTCAACGCTGGAAGAGATCAGCGCTACCGGGACATACCGGCAGGCCAAAGCGCTCCTCGGGAAAGGGCTGTGGGTATATGCGCCGCATGGAAGCGGAGAGATCTATCAGGGAAGCAGATCGGACAAGCTGGTCCTTGTCAGGGCAATTTATAATACTGCAAAATCGCAGATGCTGGGATATGCTACGATCGGAATTTCGCTGGAAACGATAGAGAACCTCTGTAGAAATGCGCTCCAGTCAGAGAAGGAAGCGGTTCTGCTGTACGAAAAAAATGGCGGCGGGCTTCTGGTGTGCGGAAATATAGAGGAAGAGCTGCACCAGTATATTTAGGAGAATGTGCAGTTTCTCAATGGGGAGACACAGACGCTTTACAAAAATTGGGAAATTTATGACGGATCCGTTACGGATGATCAGTGGGTATTTTTCAAGGTCGTTCCCCGGAAAGGTTTTTTTGATATATTAAAAGAAATTTTATATATTCCATTTCTGCTGCTT
>DNJW01000031.1 GCA_003488965.1 Lachnospiraceae bacterium
TTAAAATTACATTAGTTTGATTATTTGCCAAGGGCTTCTTCTAAATTATCATAAATCTTTGCGTTTTCACCGGACACCTCCAATACAGTTGCCACATACTCACCATTGTAATAAAAATCAAACTTTCCATCTGGATTTCTCAAGAAAAAAACTCCTTCTTCCACACCGAAATTTCCTTCCGCATCACTCTCTGAAATTGCATATGGTTCAAATATTAGTACATTAGGACATAAAACTATAAGCCCCAATACTATCACTGAAAGAAAGATACTTGTCAATGTCTTTTTTCCATTAATTTCCATATTTTCCAGCATCAAACTAATTCGCTTATGTACTGCTGACGGACTCTCCTTCTTAAACGCTACCTTCCAACGGTTTTCTTGTCTATTCTTCACACGATTCCTTGCTACTTTCACTAGGCATTCTGGATATTCCAACTGTTCTAATTCAGGAAGATTCCTTATCACGCTAAAATCCACGTTAATCTCCTGCATCTCCTCAATCATATCACACAACTTATAGGCAAACCAATTCCACCAATATACCGCCCGTAGTACCTCACAAAATAATTTCATAAGCATGTCTCCGCGATAATAATGCATCATCTCATGCTTCAACACAAAATACAACTCCCTCTCCGTCAGCCCGCATTCCGGTACTACGATACACGGCCTCAGTAACCCGAACACAAAGGGCGTAGACACGTTGTCCTCTCTTGCCAGACGGAAACGGGTCTTCCTGCCGCATTCCCTCCCTATCCGTTCCACTAGCACAGATGCCCTTTCGTCCCCTAGGTCCGGAAATTTGTCCACCAAGTACCTTGTCTCCATATACGAACGTATAAGCCTTGCCAGTCTCCGGGCCGCCTCCAGCACCCAGACCGCCGCTGCCAGCAGGAGTATGTTCACCTCTATCCCCGCCGCCGAAAACAAGGGCCGTTTCAGCCACATGTAGACCGCCGGGTATATCTCGTATACCGGGATGCTACTTGTCACCGGCGACTCCACCGGGATAAACATCCGAAGCAGAACCAGCAGCATGCATGCCAGCAGGAACCTGATATCCATGCGCAGCACAGCAGTATTATTCCTGAACACTGCCTTCAGCAGGAGAACAGCTATGGCGCTGAAAAATACAATGCTTGCAAATGCACGAAATGTAAACAAAACTCTTTCCTCCCCCTCTTAAAACCATCTTTTTATCTTCTATATTTCTATATTAAGAATAGCAAGAATCACACCTGATGTCTATGTTTTTGCGCAAAATACCGCGAAAAAACAGAAAAATTCTCTGTATCGGACTTTTTATACCCATCTTATTTGCCCTCTATTGTTTTTACATATTGAACAAACCGAGCCAATGTCCATATTCTGTCTCTGCATTCCTTTGGATATGTCACTATATAAGGTTTCGGTACAACCAATATGACATTTTCCGCCTGCATTTCATCCATTTGCGCTCCGGATATTCCTTGTTGAAGTGTACAAAGATACTTTGCTTTATCCCGCAGACGATCCGCTTCATTCAGCACTTGCCTCCATCTGTCTTTGCAGGTTGTTTTCGCCGCCAAGGAAATAATGCAATCTGTCGAAACAGTATAATCATGATATGCTTCTTGCGAGGGAAACATAAAATCCGGCTTCTTGTTCCCTTCTGTAACTGCCTGGGCTGAATACTCTATCCCATTTCCGTCAAATATTGCTGCCAAATGATGTTCGAGGCTTTTTCCAGCCCGGCTCTTCCTACGGTTTAACACTGCGTTCGCAACTCTTACAAATTCATCCACTGACTGAAATCCCTTTGTAATGATTTCTCCATACCTTGCATATTCCAATGCTCTGAAAAGAGTATATTCCATATTCGTCCAACTGATAATTTTTTCGTCAGGATTAGTAAGAATATATTCTATATGGTCATATACCTTTTCTTCTATTGTTCTGGCTGCCGCCGACATTACATCCGATGCCGGAAAATCTACATCAAGACTACTGATAAACTCCTGTATTGCTAGTTTTTCCTGTGTCTCTGACGATACTTTCCTTATATCAATAAGGCTGTTCGTTTCTGTAGGGCTGATTCCAAATGTGTCAAGAAACTCTTCTATTTCTTCATCTGTTTCCAAAAAATATCCGCAGTAATCGGTATTAGTCTGTTGTGTAAATACAAATAACGCTCCCGTACGCTCAGGCTTCAAGAACGGAAATCCTCTGCCAAACCGTGTAATTCTCAGTTCATTTTTACTTTCATAGTATGTAAAGCTGCTTTCAGTTTCAAAATCGTCCTGCCATCTGATTTTTACTGTCTTTTTGGGAATTCCATCCTGCTCCAGTTCCTGTCTGCTGAACATCATCTCAACAGCCGATTTTGAAATTAAAATTCCAGCCTGATGTCCACCTGTAGCTCCTGTATCATTTGCAGAGAGAAATTTACAAAATCCTTTTTCACTGTTAAGAACAGATTCTATTGCCTGCCCCGCATAGCCTATAGTCAACTAAATCACCATCCTTTGTAATTCCTTTCTCTCTGTCAGATCCATTTCTTCCATCTTCTTTACTATCAGTTTTGCCACATTTTCCATCAATGGCACTACAACAGAGTTTCCAAATTGTTTATATGCTTGTGTATCAGATACAGGGATTTTGAAATCATCTGGAAATCCTTGTAATCTTGCACATTCACGTGGCGTCAGCCGCCGGGGATTTTTGCCCGTCTGCTCAATCAGTATCTCCGAACCGTCTTTGTAATATCTCGCACTGATTGTTCTTGACACGCCATCCAGCGGAGCAATGCCATATCCGAACCCATTTCCTGCCGCTTTATGCTTTGCCGCATAATTTTGAAGATATGTCCATAGTTTATCCGATAGCGTATATTTCTCATCAACATTTTTATCCAGAATATTACGCACAATAGGCTTTGGAAATATAGGTGTCAGTTCAAAATCAAACTGTACATTCTTCCCATACTTCTTACGGTCAAATCCCACAATAAGGATACGTTCCCTATGCTGTGGCACATAATTCTGTCCATCCAGTACAGAATAGAACACACTATAGTCCAGTTCGTCCAATGATTCCAATATTATCTTAAAAGTTCTGCCCTTATCGTGGCTGCACAGATTTTTTACATTCTCCAGCATAAAGGCTTTTGGTCTTTTTTCTTTTAATATCCTGCAAACATCAAAAAAGAGCGTCCCCTGTGTTTTATCCTCAAATCCTGTGGCTCTGCCAAGACTGTTCTTTTTTGAAACACCCGCGATGGAAAATGGCTGACAAGGAAATCCCGCTACCAAAATATCGTGATCTGGTATGGACGAAGCTGACACCTGCGTAATATCTCCCTCCGGCTGTTCTCCAAAATTAGCAAAATATGTCTGCTGACTGTATTTATTCCACTCATTAGAATAAACACAATGACCGCCGGCTCTTTCAAAAGCAATTCTCATTCCGCCTATTCCGGCAAACAAATCAATAAATGTAAACTGGCGGTCTTGCACTTCCCGTTGCTTTCTTTTCATATCGGTAATATAATATGCAACCGCTTCTCTCACACAGTCCTGCATTGTCTGTTCCGCCATCACAGAATATACGTTCAATTCATTATATAATTCATCATCAACCCTTAAATGCACCTGTTTCATTCACATCACTCCTGGGAAATAGTTTATACCTGATTTTTCCCTTATTATACTATTAAGGCATCTCAAAATCAAGCAGTTTCTACCGAACATATATTCTTTTTTCTATTGCAATATTTCTACGAAAAAAGCCCAATTCTTTAAAAAAGAATCGGACTTTTTACTGCTCTTGAATCATCAATGATTTCTCTATTTTATGCCTCATACATAGACATTTTATTCCTATTATTTTACAATGTCTGAAGCCCTGCAAGCTGCTCTACCTCTGACACACTAAGTCCAGAGCATTCAGCAATTTCTTCGATTGTTAATTTTCCTGTTCTTAACATCTTAAGCGCTGTTTTTGTTTTGGTTTCATTTATTCCCTGACTCTTTCCTTGCTTTATTCCCTGATTTAAAATAGTTCTTGCTTCTGTTTGAATCAATGGTCCTCTCATCATAGCACCTATGCCTTTCTGCACGTTTTCATA
>DNJW01000109.1 GCA_003488965.1 Lachnospiraceae bacterium
TCCGGATTTGTGATTCCGCAGAGCGGAATCATAGGGGTTAGTATTTAGAAGGTCACCTCCCCTTCCTGCGAAACCATAGATACGTACCTGACTCCCTTCAGCCTATTTATTTCACGGATGCATTCGGCTCCATTCTCAATTTTAACTTCTATGACCAGATTCAAATTCTTCTCTTCCATGCCTCTTGACTTCACTTTGCTGTAAGAACTGTATTTTTCCACAATATTCATAATTTCTTCCTCACCGTCCAGATTCAGAGAATCGACAATAAGAATCATGGAGGTTTTTGCCATAGGAAGATAATGCAGCGCCGTTATTGCAGCAGTAATAAGAAGGGAGGCTAAAATTGCAATTTCAAATAAGCCTGCCCCGCATATGATTCCGACACTGATTGACCAAAAAAGGAATACCAGATCCATGGGTTCTTTCACTGCTGTCCTGAAACGGACAATGGACAAAGCGCCCACCATGCCAAGGGAAATCACCATACTGGACTGAATGGAAAGAATGATGGCGGTTGTTATAAGCGCAAGAGCCACCAAAGATATGTTAAAATTTTTATTATAAAATTTCCCCTTTGTAATAAAACGGTAAATAAAGAAAATATATACGGAAATCAGGCATGCGGCCATAAGTGCCAGAATTACATCTCCTCTGTTTATATTCCCTATTGTTGTCTGAATAAACGATTCTTTAAGTATACCGCGAAAATCCATTTCCTCTCACTCCTCCCATGCTGTATCTTCTGCATAAATAATATTTTGAAAAAGTTTCCTGCCGCAAATTTCCTATCTGCATACTGTTATAAATAAAATCCGGCAAATATTCATCATATTTTACCTCCATCAGATGATAGCCCGGCTGCATCACCGGTCTTGCAGGCAATTGCTTGTCAAAAAAACATCCTATCCTGTTAGAAGAACGGATGCATGTATCAAAAGTAATCCTTACATTTCCATTCTTGCACACATAAGGCTCCCTTTCATACTCCACAATGACTTTCGGACGATAAAGCTCTGATTCATATTTGAAACGGAATTTCTTAAGAACAGGCGGATAGTCCCCCTTGCCCCGTAATCCTTTCCCTTCCAGGAATGCTTGGCATTGATGCATGGCAAGCCTGCAGGAATCCTTATGGGTTTTTCCTCCCTCTTTCCTCTTCAATTCCAGATGAATTTCTTCTCCGCCTGCATTATAAATACGTATCCTGAACTTTTCCCTTGGACTTGTGCCATCCTCGTTTTCTGCAAAACAAGTATCCCGGTAATCGTCAAAATAAACGCTCCGGATACTGTATTTTCCTTTTTTTCCGGCATGTTCGTCCAACATCATCAAAAAACGGAGTCTGTTTCGCAAAATTTCTATCTGCTGTGCCGAAACTACATATTTTAATTCATTTCTATATTCAAGTGCCATCCGGCTGCCACCTTTCCTCCTGCCAGTTTCCGGTAATCCAATCTTTTCTATAGACTCCCCGCTCCATTCCGAAATCCGGAAGGGTTAGTCTTTCTATTATGCCTTTTCCTGCACAGGCCAGTATTACTTCGTTCTCTTTTTTTAAATTAAAATTGACTTTCATAAACGCATCCGTTCCTTCATAATTTCTGCACCCCACGAGAATACTTTCCCCCGGAGCCAAAATAGTTTTCTTCAAATAATTGATATGGGACACCTTTTCCTTATCCATTAAATAATAGCCGTAAGTATCCAGCGCTTCGCCGGACCTGTTTGTCAAAAGGATATAATCCCCCTTCCCCTTTGCTTTTATCTCGCTTAATTCCAGTCCGCCGTCTTTCTCTTCCGTATAAAGAACAGCATACAGTATCCCGTCTTCCAGCATCTCTTCCTCTACCGGAATTTCTTCCTCCTCATACCGCTCCCCGTTGATTTCCCAGCAAACGAATTTCCTCCCTGAGGGGAGTACAGGTTTTAAAACAGTTCCGCAGCCGCTCAAGTATCTCCCCGTAAATTCCGGTTCTGTTACCGTCAAACCGTTGACTGCCGCTCCTTCCCCATCCTTCAGATGCAAATAAATGGTATAAATTTCTCCCAATCCCCATTTTTTCCGCATTCCCTCCAGCATGCTGTCCGGTGCCGTCTCCGCCCATGCCCGGATACAGTCCATCTGCATCTCCAGATAAGGTTCTCCTATTTCGGGAAGCTCCGGATTTCTTATGCTTTCTTCAATATATTTCCGCATTTCGTTTTTTCTTAACTGATGCATTTTTCCCAGAACATCGGACACATTTTCCTCCGAATAAACTCCATTCAGCAAATCGCACACATAAGAAACAAAATATTGCCTGCAGTCCTCCCGTTCCATCAACGCACTAAACAAAGGAGCGTATCCCCTTTCTTCCAGCAAAGCAAGGGTTTCAAAGCTTTGATCCGGGTTCAGGGTTTCCCTTATCGTCCCCAACCCCATGGATGTGTCCACATCATACAAAAGATATCTGTACCTTCCGTCAAAAACGGAATTTTCCCTGTATCCGCTATCCTCTGCCGCAACGTAACGGTATGCCTGAATGTTGTTATACGGCCAATCTTTATTTGCCATATAAATTTCCAGGGCATAATACTGCAAATAATTCTCCACATCAATAAACTGGTTCAAGCTCCGGTATGCCTCATCCTCTGTCAAATCCATATCGCTGTATCTGGCATACAGCTGATTATACTCCATGGCACACTGGGATTCCGTTTCATCTTCTTGATTTTCCTGCATATTTGTCTCGCTGCTTCCTATCACAACCATTTTACCGTCGAATTTTCCATATTTCTCTTCAAAATATTCTTCATCATAGTCGGAATGCATCCAATACAGGCCTTTATAGACTCCATTGATATAAACGCAGACCGGCCGTACCGACTGGGTATCGGCAAAGCCCGCCTGTGCCGCCAATGTCATCCCCAGTTCATCCCTGATAAACCCCTCCGAACGGTCATTTCCCGTGTTACGGATTTTTAATGACTTATACTTGTCAACAGCGGTTCCGTCCCGAACCGAACGCATATTGTCAAATAACGGGAAACAGAATCTGTTATTTGTACTGTCATACTCCTTTCTTGCATATAACTTAAATGATTTCTGTTCTGACTGTCTTGTAAAATTGCCCGAAATACGGATGCCGCCGTCCTGCGCCACCACCCGGCTTCCGTCTGTATCAAATATCTCAATATGAACATTCCGTTCGCTTTCCCTTCCCCTTACATTGTAATTGGCTGCTGTACTGAAAACAGCTTCTTCATCCGGATGCTCTTTCTCCCAATTTGCCCGCAGTTTTCCCTCCACAAAAATGCCATTCTCATACCCATATAAATCATCATTTTGGGCCGACAGGCTAATTACCATGGTATCATACCGTTCTTTTATATTTTTCCCCATAAAATAAGTATTTGTTATAACCTCCGATTCTGTACCATCCTTGTACATTGCCAAAAACCGATAAACTTTTACCGTTTCTTCTTCTCCTGCCACAAGAAAAATAGGTTCTTTATACAAATAAGTGCTTTCTCCTTCTTTTCTGTCCGGAACGGAGCCGTCATCCGTATAAAAAACCCTTCCTTTCTTTTCCAGTTTTACTTCTAACCAAATATCCTTTTCATAAAAACCGCTTTCTGCCAGTATCTGAATTTCCGGTTTCCCAGCCTGCTCTGTT
>DNJW01000184.1 GCA_003488965.1 Lachnospiraceae bacterium
TTCGGCGGCGTTTAACCACTCGTCAATGGTGGCGCACAGCCCCCGCTTTAAGAGTACCGGAAGACCGGACTGTCCGGCTTCCTTTAAAAGAATAAAGTTCTGCATGTTGCGCGCGCCGATCTGAATCATGTCCACATATTTTACGGCTGCTTCAATGGCGTCCAGGCTGACCACTTCGCAGATGGTGGAAAGCCCTGTTTCCGCCTTCGCCTCCTGCATATACCGAAGCCCTTCCTCTGCAAGTCCCTGGAAGGAGTAGGGGGAGGTACGGGGCTTGTATGCGCCTCCTCTTAAAATGGTTGCGCCGGCATCCTTGACGGCATGGGCAATGGAAAGAAGCTGCTCCTTGGTTTCCACGGCACAGGGACCAGCCATGATCGTCAGATTGCCGGGACCGATGGAGGTATTTCCCACCTGAACGGTGGTAGGCTGGGAGTGAAATTTCCGGTTGGCAAGCTTATAGCTTTCTGTGATGGGAACGATCCGCTCCACATCCTTGAAGATGCTTAAGGTTTCAGTGGAGAGTTTGGATTTGTCCCCCACAAGACCGATGATAGTAACCTCCTCGCCCTTTGAAAGATGAACCTGCAGCCCGTTTTCCTCTATGTATTGGGTAACGGCACGGATGCTCTGTTCCGCTGCCTGTGGCTTCATAACGATAATCATTTGATAAACTCCTTTCGCGGCAGCGCTTTACAAAGCGCGCTGTCCTTCGTTTTCACAATATACCACTTCAACGCGTGAAAGTCAACAAAGAATCGGCCCGTTTTAACGGAAAAAGCGCATGAAAAAAAGAAAACCCAAATATAATTGTGTATAAATTGCTTGATTATGCTTGTGCAATATGCAAAAATTTAGTAAAATGTACTCATGGGAATTTGGGAGACGGATAGTTCCCGAGGGAAATATTTGTCGTAATGCCCAAAAAAGCGGAAAATGGAGGGACTTATATGAATATTTACACAACTGACAAGATTAGAAATGTGGTTTTACTGGGGCATGGCGGAAGCGGAAAGACCAGCCTGGTAGAAGCTATGGCTTATTTGTCAGGAATTACATCAAGACTGGGGAAGGTGCCAGATGGAAATACTGTCAGCGACTTCGGCAAGGAAGAACAGAAGAGAAAAATATCAATCAGTACTTCCGTTGTTCCTGTAGAATGGGAAGGATATAAGATCAATTTATTGGATACGCCTGGCTTTTTTGATTTTGCCGGTGAGGTAGAGGAAGCAATCAGTGCGGCAGGCGCGGCGATTATCGTTGTAAACGGCAAGTCCGGTATGGAAGTGGGCGCTCAGAAGGCATGGGAGCTGTGCGAGAAATATAAGCTGCCCCGTATGATCTATGTGAGCAACATGGATGTGGACAACGCTTCCTTCCGGCAGGTAGTAGAGGACATGACCCAGGCTTACGGAAAGAAGATGGCGCCTTTTCATCTGCCCATCCGTGAAAATGAGAAGTTTGTGGGCTATGTAAACGTAATCACGGAAACGGGAAACCGCTGGCAGGGGAAAGAAGTTACGGAATGCGAAGTGCCCGAGTACAATAAGGCAAATCTTCAGCTCTACAGGGATACTCTGATGGAAGCGGTAGCGGAGACCAGCGAGGAGATGATGGAACGCTACTTTGGAGGAGAAACCTTCTCCGAGGCGGAGATCAGAGCGGCTTTAAGAACCAATGTATGCGACGGAAGCATTGTACCCATGACAATGGGTTCCAATGTGCTCTGCCAGGGAATGTATACCCTGCTGGACGATATTATTAAATATTTCCCCAGCCCTGAAAACAGAGAAGTTGCCGGCATTAACATGAAAACCAATGAGATCTATCACGCGGATTATGATTTCGCAAAGGCAAAATCGGCGTACATCTGGAAAACCATCGTGGATCCCTTTATTGGTAAGTATTCCCTGATTAAGGTGAACTCCGGCGTTCTTAAAACAGACGATGTGATCTACAATGTAGATAAGGATATTGAGGAAAAGATCGGTAAGCTGTATGTGCTTCAGGGGAATAAGCCCATTGAGGTAAAGGAACTCCACGCGGGAGATATTGGCGCACTTGCCAAGCTCACCGGAGCAAGAACAGGAGACAGCCTGTCCACCAAGGCAACCACCATTAAGTACGGAAAGTGGGAGATGCCAAAGCCTTATACATATATGAGATACAATCCCAAAAACAAGGGCGATGTGGATAAGATTTCCCAGGCATTGCAGAAGATTTCCCATGAAGATCTGACCATGAAGTATGTAAATGATTCCGAGAACAGGCAGATGCTTCTGTATGGAATGGGCGATCTGCATCTGGAAGTAATCGTCAGCAAGCTTTTAAATGAGTATAAAGTGGGAATCGAATTGACGCAGCCCAAGGTGGCGTTCCGTGAAACCATCAGGAAGAATTCCGATGTGGAATACAAATATAAAAAGCAGTCCGGCGGACATGGACAGTACGGTCATGTAAAAATGAAATTTGAGCCCTCCGGAAATCTGGAGGAGTCCTATGTATTTGAACAGATCGTAGTAGGCGGCGCGGTTCCTAAGAACTACTTCCCGGCAGTGGAAAAGGGAATTCAGGAATCCGTGCTGAAAGGACCTCTTGCCGCATATCCGGTAGTGGGTGTAAAGGCGATTCTTTACGACGGTTCTTACCATCCTGTGGATTCTTCGGAAATGGCATTTAAGATGGCGACGATTCAGGCATTTAAAAAAGGCTTTATGGATGCGGGACCGGTGCTTTTAGAGCCGATTGCCAATATTAAGGTGACAGTACCCGATGCATATACAGGCGATGTAATGGGCGATTTAAATAAAAGAAGGGGAAGAGTGCTCGGCATGAATCCGGTAAACGGCAAACAGGTAATTGAGGCGGATATTCCGATGACAGGACTGTTTGGGTATTGTACGGATTTACGCTCCATGACAGGCGGACGCGGTACTTATGCGTATGAGTTTGTCAGATATGAGCAGGCGCCAAGCGACGTACAGGAGAAAGAAGTTGCGGCCAGGGCAGCGAAGGTTGCTGAGGGCAGCGAGGAATAAGAGAGTGGAACAGGCGCCGGTATTTTGGATACCGGCGTTTTGCTTATGTTTTGCCTTACTCCCGGGCAAAAGAAAACAAGTAGCTTGTGTTTTGGAGGAGAAAAGGATATAATGCTTTACATATATCATCAAATAGATGGAGGAGACGGTTTGTTATGAAAAAGACGGTTCGGAATCTGATTATTATACTGCTGGCAGCATTGGCGGCTTTTGTTTATTATTATATATCTTTGCCGGCAATCAATATCCATTCTTCGGGATTCTGGATGTTTATAATCACGATTATCGTTGTGGCTGCGGTAGTTTATGTCATAAGGAAGTCGGGGAAGGAATATTTGGAATCGGAAGCTGCCGGGAAATTCGGTATTAAATTCAGCCCCTATGGACTGAAAGAGGATAAAGTGCTTAGAGGCCTGGGAATTTTGCTTCTGCTGGTTGTTGGGGTGTATCTGATTGGCAGCATTCTTTCATCGCCGATTGTAAATGCCAGGAAGTATCAGGCGCTTCTGACAATCGAGGAGAGGGAGTTTACGGAAGATATCAAGGAAGTGGATTACCGTACGATTCCGCTGCTTGACAAAGATTCGGCGGCACTTTTGGGAAACCGGAAAATGGGCAGTATGGTAGACATGGTTTCCCAGTTTGAGGTGGCAGGTGATTATTCCCAGATTAACTATAAAGGAGTTCCGGTGCGGGTGACCCCCTTGATGTATGCCAGTACGATTAAATGGCTGACGAATCAGAAAGACGGGATTCCGGCTTATATATTAATTGATATGACAACACAGAATACGGAATGCGTGAAGCTGGAGCAGGGCATTAAATATTCCAAGTCGGAATATTTTAACCGGAACCTATATAGACATCTGCGTTTTAAATTCCCTACGTATATTTTTGACAGCCAGATTTTCTTTGAGATTGACGAGGAGGGAACTCCTTACTGGGTATGCCCGGTGAAAAAGTTCAATATCGGGCTGTTTGGCGGGCAGACGGTAGGAAGGGTAGTGCTTTGCAATGCGGTTACGGGGGAATGCGTTGATTATGCGGTGGAGGATGTGCCCCAGTGGATTGACAAGGTATATTCCGCAGAACTTCTGATGGATTTGTATGACTATTCCGGAATTTATAAAAACGGCTTTTTCAATTCCATTTTAGGACAGAAGGACTGTCTGCAGTCCACCAATGGATATAATTATATTGCGCTGGAAGACGATGTATGGGTATATACAGGCGTAACCAGCGTAAGCGGCGACCAGTCCAATGTGGGATTTGTGCTGATGAACCAGAGGACGATGGAAACGAGATACTATAAAGTAGAAGGGGCGATAGAGGATTCGGCAATGTCTTCGGCGGAAGGACAGGTGCAGAATCTGGGATATCAGGCAACTTTTCCCCTGCTTTTAAATATTGCCGATGAGCCTACTTATTTTATGGCGTTAAAGGATGCGGCCGGACTGGTCAAGAAGTATGCGATGGTAAATGTACAGAAGTATCAGTGGGTGGCTATCGGGGATACCGTACAGGAATGCGAAAGAAACTATACGGAGCTGCTGAATACAAACGGCATTGTTTCGGAGAATACGGAATTATATAAAGAGGCTTCCGGCAAAATAAAGACCATATCGCCGGTTGTGCTGGAAGGAACAACACATTACTATATCTGTCTGGAAAACAATGAAGATATCTTTGACCTGGATTTATCGGACAGGAATTTGATTGGCATCGTAAGGTATCAGAGCGGGGATTATGTGAAGATGCAATATATAGAAGGGTACGGGCTGCATCAGGTGAAAGGACTGGAATAGCGGCGTCCGGATACTGCTGGCTGCAATTCCGGCACGTAACAGTGCAGCCTTCGGCTTTGCTGCTGATCCGGTGCCAGTTATAATCTGCGCAGCTCTTGACAGAGCGGGCGAAAGGGAATAGAATTATCTCCAAAAAATAGAAGATTATTATGAAGATTTGTATAAAGGAGCGGAAGAAAAATGGCAGAACCTTATAATCACAGAGAAGTGGAACAGAAATGGCAGAGGATATGGGATGAGGAGAGGGCTTTTGCGACCTCGGATGATTATTCCAAGCCGAAATATTATGCATTGGTGGAGTTTCCCTATCCGTCGGGCCAGGGGCTTCATGTGGGCCATCCAAGACCCTATACCGCCTTAGATATTGTAGCGAGAAAAAGGAGAATGCAGGGGTATAATGTATTGTATCCCATGGGCTGGGATGCTTTTGGACTTCCGACGGAGAACTATGCAATCCAGAATCATATACATCCGAAAATAGTAACCAAAAATAATGTGGAGAGGTTTAAGGGGCAGCTGCATGCCCTTGGGTATTCCTTTGACTGGGAGCGGGAAATTAATACGACGGACCCGGGATATTATAAGTGGACCCAGTGGATTTTCTTAAAGCTGTTTAAGGCAGGACTGGCTTATAAGAGCGAAATGCCCATTAACTGGTGTACATCCTGTAAAGTAGGGCTGGCAAACGAAGAAGTAGTGAACGGTGTATGCGAACGCTGCGGTTCCGAAGTAGTCCGCAAGGTAAAGAGCCAGTGGATGCTAAAGATTACGGAATATGCTGACAAGCTGATTAAGGATTTGGACAGCGTGGACTACGTGGAGCGTGTGAAGGTATCCCAGAAGAACTGGATTGGAAAATCGGAAGGCGCGGAAGTGGACTTTAAGGTAAAAGATAAGGAAGAAACCTTAAGGATATATACTACAAGGCCGGATACGCTTTTCGGTGTTACGTATATGGTAGTTTCCCCAGAGCATCCGCTGATTGACAAATATAAGGATGAGATAAAAAACTGGGATGAAGTAATGGCTTACCGGGATATGGCGGCGCGGAAATCAGATTTTGAACGCACAGAGCTGGCAAAGGATAAAACGGGCGTTGCAATTGACGGCCTGACGGCAGTGAATCCGGTAAACGGTCAGGAGATTCCCATCTGGATTTCGGATTATGTACTGATGACTTACGGAACCGGGGCAATTATGGCGGTGCCTGCCCATGATGAAAGAGACTGGGAATTTGCCAAGAAGTTTGGTCTTCCGATTATTGAAGTGGTGGCAGGAAGCCCGGTAGGCGTGGAAGAAGCGGTTTATACCGATGTGGCGGATGGCATACTGGTAAATTCCGGTTTCCTGAACGGTCTGAATGTGGCGGATGCAAAGAAAAAAATGATTGAATTTCTGACAGAAAAGGGAATCGGGACAAAAAAGACGAATTTTAAATTAAGGGACTGGGTATTTTCCAGGCAGCGTTACTGGGGAGAACCGATTCCGGTTGTGGAATGCGAAAAATGCGGTTTTGTGCCTTTGGATGAAAGCGAGCTGCCGTTAGAGCTGCCGGAGGTAGAAAGCTATATGCCTACGGATAACGGGGAATCGCCGCTGGCAGCCATGACGGACTGGGTAAATACCACTTGCCCGTGCTGCGGGGGACCGGCAAAGAGGGAAACGGATACCATGCCCCAGTGGGCAGGTTCGTCCTGGTATTTCCTGCGTTATACGGACCCGAAAAACGAAACGGCTCTGGCAAGCAAGGAAGCGCTGGAATACTGGATGCCGGTGGACTGGTATAACGGCGGCATGGAACATACCACCCTGCATCTGCTGTATTCCCGGTTCTGGCATAAGTTTTTATATGACGAAAAAGTAGTGCCGTGCCCGGAACCTTATCAGAAACGTACTTCCCATGGGATGATTCTTGGCTCCAACGGGGAGAAGATGAGCAAATCCAGAGGCAATGTGGTGAATCCGGATGATATTGTCAGGGATTATGGGGCAGATACCCTCCGTACCTATGAAATGTTTATCGGGGCTTTTGAACTGAGCGCAGCCTGGTCCGAGGACGGCGTAAAAGGATGCCGCCGTTTTCTGGAAAGAGTATGGAAACTGCAGGATATTTTGACAGAAGGGGACGGATACAGTGCGGATTTGGAAACGAAAATGCATCAGACAATCAAAAAGGTCAGCAATGACTTTGAGACACTAAAGTATAATACTGCTATCGCTGCGATGATGGCGTTAATCAACGAAATGTACAAGATTGGTAAGGTAACCAGAGATGAGTTCAAAACCTTACTGGTTCTTTTAAATCCGGTAGCGCCTCATATTACCGAAGAACTGTGGAACAAAATGGGATATGAGGGACGGCTGTACCAGACTTCATGGCCGGAGTATGACGAGGCAAAGAC
>DNJW01000101.1:0-153 GCA_003488965.1 Lachnospiraceae bacterium
TATTTTTGCTTCTGTCCAGATATATCAAAAAGCAGAAATGGAGGATTTTATATGAAATATCAACCAAAAGGTGTTTGTTCGACATCCATAGACATTGATTTAGAAAACGGCATTATCCGTTCGGTATCCTTTACCGGAGGATGCAACGGCAAT
>DNJW01000101.1:468-988 GCA_003488965.1 Lachnospiraceae bacterium
TTTACCGGAGGATGCAACGGCAATCTGCAGGGTATTTCCAAACTGGTGGAAGGAATGGATGCAAAAGATGCCATTCAAAAATTAAAAGGCATCCGCTGCGGATTTAAGTCTACTTCCTGTCCTGACCAGCTTGCACAGGCACTGGAAAGCATGATTTAGATTTTGAGGTAATTAAGAATTCATCTGGAGGCAGAATATAATGGCAAAGAAAATTGTTCTTACCGGTGGCGGAACAGCCGGGCATGTAACCCCAAATATCGCTTTAATACCCAGGCTGAAAGAACTGGATTATGAAATATATTACATCGGTTCTTATGAAGGAATTGAAAAAAAATTAATTTCTGACTATAATATCCCCTATTATGGTATTGCTACCGGTAAATTCCGCCGGTATTTTGACCCGAAAAATTTTACAGACCCCTTCCGCGTTATGAAAGGTTACGGAGAAGCAAGAAAATATTTAAAGCAAATCCAGCCGGATATTGTTTTTTCCAAAGGCGGTTTTGTCAGCGTTCCTGTA
>DNJW01000101.1:1293-3018 GCA_003488965.1 Lachnospiraceae bacterium
GGCGGTTTTGTCAGCGTTCCTGTAGTAAGAGCAGCTGCCTCCCTCAATATTCCGTGCATTATTCATGAATCGGATATGACCCCCGGCTTGGCAAATAAACTTTGCATTCCGGTGGCGGAAAAGATATGCTGTAATTTTCCGGAAACGATTTCCATGCTTCCGGAAGGAAAAGCTGTCCTTACCGGGTCTCCTATCCGGGAAGAATTAGCCAAAGGCAATAAAATTGCCGCATATGATATGTGCAATTTTACTTCAAATATACCGGTTATTATGGTAATCGGAGGAAGCCTGGGCGCAGAAGCCATTAATAAAACAGTAAGGGATGCTTTGCCGAAGCTTCTGGAAGATTTTCAGGTAGTGCATATCTGCGGCAAGGATAAGGTGGATAATCTCATGCTGCAAATTGAAGGTTATAAGCAATTTGAATATGTAAAATCAGAATTAAAGGATATCTTTGCCATGGCTGACATAGTCATATCAAGAGCCGGCGCCAATTCCATCTGCGAACTGCTTGCTCTTAAAAAACCCAATCTGCTTATTCCGCTTTCTGCCCATAGCAGCAGAGGCGACCAGATTTTAAATGCAAAATCCTTTGAATCACAAGGCTTCAGCCTGATTATTGATGAAGATTACCTTACGGAGAACCTTTTAATAGAAAAAGCCCATGAACTTTATTTTACCAGACAGACTTATATTGATGCAATGAGTAAAAGCGACCAGCTTAATTCCATCAAAACTATCACTGATTTGCTGGAAGAAACCCTTAAGAATGGAGAGAACAGATGAATATTTTATTTTCCTTTATTCCAAAAAAAATAAACAACAAAACAATAATTACTGCCTATGAATTTCTACGTAAAATTCAGAAATTAGGGAAAAACAGTTTCCATAAACATCTGGATATCAATAAAGAAGCTTTTTCCAAGCATTTGAATATCATTTCCAAAAATAACGGTTATATCGAAGACCAGAATAATTATACCGATATGCCCTACGGAAAGGCTACCATGCAATACTCCGGCTGTGAAATTTTCGCGGTATACAATGCTACTTACAGCCTTTTAAAACATCCTATTATGAACCTGCCCGATTTGATTTCTTCTTTTGAAAAAGACGGGATGGCACTGGGAGGAAAATTCGGCACATCCCCTAAAGCCCTTCGGGATTTTCTGGAATCCCACGGATTTAAAACTTCATTCAGCACAAAGGAAAAAGAATTTGACACACTGGCAGCATCCTATCCAAGCCTTATACTCACTATGTACAATGACAGAAACGATATCCGAAAGGAAATCCATACTGTACATATTTCAAAAAACAACGGGATGTATACCGCTCATAATGTATACTGCAACGGTATGGTTATCGGTCCTTATCCTGCTTTCAGCGAATTAATGGAAAACATTAACGGAGGCAAAGCAAAAGGAATCTCTCTTATCGGAATCCAAAAAGCTTAATCCTTCCTATATCTCAATGAGCTCATACTCTGTATTGCCGATACCTATTTTTGCCGCATGTTCTATCATGCTTCTCCAATTCGTCTGCGGCGCAGAATCCGTAAAGTGGTCATGATGTATATGCGGCATACGATCCAGCTGACTGTTTGCAATAACCGGCTGGCTGTTTACCGCATCGGCACATGCCATATCCAAAGCCACCGGGTCAAAAGACGCAAACATCCCTACATCAGGTACCATCGGTATATCATTTTCCGCATGACAGTCA
>DNJW01000101.1:3308-3668 GCA_003488965.1 Lachnospiraceae bacterium
ATCATTTTCCGCATGACAGTCACAATTAGGCGATACATCCACTACCAGACTGATATGAAAATGGGGACGCCCCTGAATCACCGCCTTGCTGTACTCCGCGATTTTTCTGTTTAAAATATCATTGGATTCATCCGCAGCCGGCTCCACCGCGTCCATAGGACAGACACCGATACAACGTCCGCAGCCTACGCATTTATCCTGATTAATCAAGGCTTTCTTTTCAGATATTGACGGAGCATCATGAGCACATATTTTTATACAGCGTCCGCAGCCTATACAAGCCTCTTTATTAACATGGGGCTTTCCGGCGCTGTGCATTTCCATTTTACCCGCCCGGGAACCGCATCCCATACCGATATT
>DNJW01000101.1:3938-5910 GCA_003488965.1 Lachnospiraceae bacterium
GGAACCGCATCCCATACCGATATTTTTAAGCGCACCCCCGAATCCGGTAGCTTCATGCCCTTTAAAATGATTTAGCGTAATAAATATATCCGCATCCATAATTGCCCTGCCGATTTTTGCCTCTTTTACATATTCCCCGCCTTCTACAGGCACCAGTACTTCATCCGTTCCCTTCAGCCCGTCCGCAATAATTACGTGGCATCCGGTGGAAAAAGGTGAAAATCCGTTTTCATAAGCGGTATCCATATGGTCCAGGGCATTTTTTCTACCTCCTACATATAGTGTATTGCAATCCGTCAAAAACGCCTTGCCGCCCAGTTCCCGGATTACTTTTACTACAACTGCCGCATAATTTGGCCGGAGATAAGCTAAATTTCCGGGTTCCCCAAAATGAATCTTAATTGCCGCATACTTTTTATCAAAATCAATTTCCTTTATTCCCGCTGTTTTTATAAGCCTTTCCAGCTTTTGAGGAAGATTTTCGGTAAATGATGTTCTCATATTTGTATAATACACTCTTGATGCCGCCATATGTATCTCCTATTAGTCAGTCTATTCTATGTCTTTTCAATGATTCCTATTTTTTAAATAATCCAATACATCCAGTAAAGAATAAAATTTGCCATAAAGCATTGCTTCTATCTCAGGTGCCGGTTCTATCATATCCGGCACCATAACCGGTTTCATTCCTGCCCGGTATGCCGAACGGATTCCATTGGGAGAATCTTCAATAGCAACGGCATTGGCCGGCGTCACTCCCAGCTCCTCGCAGGCCTTTAAATAAATATCCGGATTTGGCTTACTATGCTCTACCATATCTCCCGTAATTACTGCCCGGAAATAACCGGTCAGTCCTGTCTTGTCCAAATGGTCCATAACCTCTTTTTTACTGGTAGAAGAAGCGATTCCCACAATATAGCCATTTTCTTTCAGATATTCCAATATCTCTGTCACTCCCTCTTTCAAAGGAATTCCTTCTTCTAAAAAACGCTGTCTCATAAGAGCATGCACCGTTTCCCTAAATTCTTCAAAAGGAAAATCCTCTCCATAAAGGTTACGCATCAAAATTTCCGCATCATTGCGGTTCAGCCCAACACATCCCCTGATTCCTTCACTTAAATCACCTAGCCCCATTGCCGTTCCTACTTCTTCCCAACATTCGAAACTCACTCTCTCCGTATCAAATAATACGCCATCCATGTCAAATATAATTGCATTTGTCATAATTTTTATGCCTTCTTTCCAAGTCAAATTGTAACTGTATTTTTATTATAACCTGTCGGATTATCACTAGCAAGAGAATATCTTGTTTCTACTGGTTTAATATTGTCTTTTCAATAATATCCACTGCCCTCTCGTTCTCCTGCTGACATAACGCAATTACCTCTTCATCGCCTTTTTCTGCCGCCGCGCCGGTATCCGCACCTAACTGTACAAAACAGATATACAAACCGATTACTTCTATTCTGGATGCCTGCACCTTTCCCAGCTCCTGAGGCCGCTCTCCGTATTTTACCATCAATGCATCCCTATAAGCGTTCAGCATAGTCTCTATTTCCGGCAAATACTTCTCCTTAGCTTTCAAAACAATCATAATATCAATATCCGTTTCGATATTCATCTTTTCCGCCAGATAATCATCATACATCTCCCTGCCGATTCCTGTTTCCATTTTCAATTCTGTTTCCGTAAGCTGCTTATCAGGCCAGTAATTATCACCTAAAATGTTCACAACCTCACTCTTTATTTCCTCCATAGAAACAGATTTTTCCATATCTTCTGACTCCCTACCGCTTCGTTTTACATTTTCCACGCTATTTGTATTGGAATCCGATATCTGCCCTTCCCCGCATCCAGAAATGATAAAAACGGCCATAACCCATATACTTAATTTTGCTAATAAAGCAGCAGTAAATGTACTTATTCTCATAATACCCTCCATTCATCCGGCTTATCTTATTTTCATTATTTC
>DNJW01000400.1 GCA_003488965.1 Lachnospiraceae bacterium
GGAATATACAAGCTGCACAATTCGTAATTGGAAAATGACAGTTTCGCAAACGTCTATTTGAAAATAAGATGAAGAGGAGACAGACATGCTGAAAACGATTATGAAATATATTGGTAAATTAGGAGCCGGCATTGTAATCGGAGTATTGATGCTGATAGCAGTATATGCGCTGCCGATAGGAAGGATGAAAGAAAATGTTGCCCGGTCCAGCGAAGTATTTAATTATGAGAGAATGTATCCGCAGATAATCTTTGGATATAAATATATGCAGCTGGACAATTACACCGACAGCCTCATGTTGGGGGAAGCTATATACGAAGGAACGGAAAATATTCTTGATAAGGCAATGAGCAACTATCGCATTGCTTCTGATGAACTGCCGCAGGATATGACAGTAACGAATTATGCAAATGATGCTCCATATGATTTTTATCCGGTGTCTTATGAGCGTTATTGGCATGGTTATTTAGTTCCGCTTAAGCTTTTGCTTTTATTTTTTGATTATCCGGATATCAGAGTATTGAATTTTCTTCTGCAAAACTTTTTGCTATACATTGTATTACGAAAATTTCATAAAAATAATTTAGGACAGTATATGCCTGCTTTTCTTATGGCTGTGTTTGTACTAAATCCGTTAACAGCAGCGCTTTCTTTGCAGTTTTCTTCTGTGTATTATATTATTTTGTTCTCGGTGATTTATTTGCTGCATCTGGAAGAAAAGAAGGAGGCAAGTGAGCGGAAAACAGACAATTTGTTTTTTACAGTAGGAATTTTAACAAGTTATTTTGATTTTCTTACATATCCGCTTGCTGCTTTTGGAGTACTGGCTGTTACTTATTTGAATCTTAATAGAGAAAAAATAGGTATTGCCAATGCAAAGGATATTTTGAAAAAATTGATTCTTTGGATTGGCGGTTATGGGGGAATGTGGTGCGGAAAATGGCTTGCTGGCAGTTTACTGACGCAGAAAAATATGTTTGCGAGCGCAATAAACCAAGCCATACTTAGAGCATCGTCAATTGATGATGAAGTGCGGGGGGGGGTGGAATTCAGCCGTCTATATGCGGTATTTAAAAATATAGGAGTGTTTTTAAAATGGCCTTTTTTCATATTGTTTTTGATTGGGATAGGATATTGGTTGTTTCAGTTGCGGAAAATTACATTCCGTATTCTGCAGCAGGAAATATCCGTAATTATAATATATTTTGCAATTGCGCTTCTCCCGGCGGGCTGGATATTTGTTGTGGCGAATCATTCCTATATTCATTATTGGTTTACATCTAAAGAATTTTGCATAGCTGCTTTTTCTCTGCTCAGTTTAGGGATATATTTAAAAAATCTGTGTTATGACAGAGATGTCTAAGGGGATGGATAAAAAATATTGGAAATAGAAAGAAGGAGGACTTTTATGAAGTATAGAGTGCTGAAACGTTGTAATGGTCTGAAAGTAAGCGAGATTGCTTTAGGGTGCGAGGGCTTTATCGGGAAGACGGCGGAGGAGTTTAGGGCTATGCTGGACAGGGCTTTGGAGCTTGGCATCAATTTTATCGATATGTATACGCCGAATCCGGAGTTTCGGGACCATCTGGGAGCCGCAATAGCAAAGCGGCGGGAAGAGGTTGTGCTGCAGGGACATATTTGTGCCGTCTGGGAAAACGGGCAGTATCTGCGTACCAGAGATTTGGAGAAAGTAAAGGCTTCCTTTGAGGACCAGATGCAAAGGCTGGGTACGGATTATCTGGACGTGGGAATGATTCATTATGTGGACAGCATGAGTGATTTTGAGGAGGTATTCGGCGGGAAGGTCATAGAGTACTGTAAGGAATTAAAAGCGGCGGGTAAGATTCTTGCCGTTGGTTTGAGTTCCCATAATCCGGAGGTGGCAAGAAAAGCGGTGGAGACGGGACTCATTGATGTGCTGATGTTTTCCGTGAATGCCGCTTATGATATGCAGCCGCCCAGCGAAGACTGCAATGACCTGTGGGAGCCGGAGAAATATAAGGACGGACTTGAGGGGATGAATCCTGAGAGAAAAGCGCTGTATGAATTGTGTGAGAGGGAAAATGTGGCAATTGATGTGATGAAGGCATTTGGCGGCGGGGATATGCTGAATGCGGAACTGTCTCCCTTTGGGGTTGCGTTTAATGAATATCAATGTATGGAATACTGTCTGACAAGACCCGGAACAGTAGCCGTTATGGCTGGCTGCCATTCTATTGATGAGATGGAAAAGTTGGTGTCTTATTATGAAGCAGCGGCAGAGGAAAAGGATTATTCTACCGTGCTGGCAGGGATGGAGAAGTTTAAGTTCCAAGGGAATTGCATGTACTGCGGACATTGTGCGCCATGCAGCGTGGGAATTAATGTGGCGGACGTGAATAAATACCTGAATCTGGCATTGGCCCAGGGGGAAGTGCCGGAGACGGTGGCGGACCATTACAGACTGCTGGAGCATCATGCCTCGGAATGTATTGCCTGCAGAAAATGCGAAAGCAACTGTCCTTTTGCGGTTGGGATTGTGGAAAAAATGAAAAAGGCAGCGGAGGTATTTGGCTATTAGTGTGAGAAGAACTTCTAA
>DNJW01000367.1 GCA_003488965.1 Lachnospiraceae bacterium
TCGCGCAGCGATTTTGTTCAATCCTAATTTGTAGAACTTGACTTCGCTGCATTTTCAATAGTGGTATTTCTTTCGCTTCACAACAAGAAATACCGCAGAGAGTGCAGCTGCCATAACTTCCACAACTACAATTGAAATCCAAACCCCATCAATTTCCCAAATCAACGGCAGCAGCAAAACGGCGGCTACCTGAAATACCAGTGTCCGCAGGAAAGAAATCAATGCGGAGGTCAAACCGTCATTGAGCGCGGTAAAGAAGCCTGAACCGAAAATGGCAAAACCCATAAATACGAAAGACAGGGCAAATACTCTAAATCCCGATACAGTCAGCGTCATAAGTTCTGCATCATATCCGACGAAGATTTGTGCCAAAGGCAGCTTCAACATTTCCGCTGCAACAACCATGCCAACACCGAAAAACCCAATCATAATTAAACTTTTGCGAAGCAGACCTTTTGACTCCTTATAATTTTGCGCGCCGTTGTGGTAGCTAATGACAGGAGCAGCACCAATGGAATACCCAATGAAAGCTGCGGAAAAAATCATGCTTACATACATCATGACCCCGTACGCGGCAACACCGTTTTCCCCGGCATATTTTAGAAGCTGGATATTATAAAGCATACCGACAATGCTCATAGAAACATTGCTCATAAACTCCGAGGAACCGTTTGTGCAGGCTTTTAGAATTGCTTTTCCGTCAAAAGTCGTTTTCCCAAGCCGCAAAATGCTGCTGTTTTTTCGAAAGAAATAGAAAAGTGGAATGACACCACCAACGAACTGGCTCATGGCCGTAGCAATCGCCGCACCTGCGAGTTTGTATTCCTGCGGCAAAAAAATGACAAGAACAGCGTCAAGAACCATGTTTGTAATGCCTGCGAAAACGGTTACCGCAAGGCCGAGCTGCGGCTTTTCAGCGGTAGGAAAGAAGCTTTGAAATAAAAGCTGCAATACATAAAATGGCAGAGCAGAAAGAATGATCCGGCCATATACAACACAGTTTTCCAGCAGTTCTCCCTCTGCGCCAAGTAAAGCAGACACCGGGCGAATAAAAACAATGCCTAATATTGCGAAAATCACTCCTAAAGCAAAGGAAATATAAACGAAAAGGGAAAAATATTGATTTGCTTTTTCCTTTTTGCCTTCGCCAAAGGTTTTTGCAACGATAGCCGTACCGCCAGTGCCAAACATAAGGCCGACAGTCGCTGCGATCATTAAAAACGGCATAATAAGATTAATTGCCGAAAACGGTGTTTTGCCTGCAAAGTTTGATATAAAGAAACCGTCAATCACGCCGTAAATTGAGGTAAATATCATCATAGCAATAGACGGTATGGTAAAGCGTATCAGTTTTCCATAAGTGAAATGATCTGAAAGTTGAATTCTCATCATAATTCTCCCAATAGATTTATCATAAAATCAAAAATATCCGCTGTTACAGCTTTTCCACTTGTTCACGGAACGAATGAATATATTTTTCCATAAATCCAATATGAGCGTTGATTTCTTCTTCCGTCCAGGACGCAAAAGCGGCAGCTTCCGCATCAAATAACCGGACGGTCGTTTTTTGCACATATTCCTTCCCGATATCGGTAAGGACCACTTTTTTTGCTCTGCCGGAGTGCTGCTCCAAATAGATGATATGTTTCTTTTCTAAATTGCGTATGGCGGAATTCACCGTCTGCTTGCTTACACCGGATTGTTTGTAAATATCGCTGAGAAGACAATCCTCGCCGTTGTCGTAGATGGTGTAAAGTACAATGGAAGCACTATCTGTAAGACCTAATTTCAAAGACGCATGATGATAAAGGGCTTCTAACTCGGCATTGAGATAATTGATACGGTGAATTCTGCTGCAAATCTTCGTGTTCATGTTACATCCCCCCAAAAGTATGAAATCGTACTTGCACAGAAGATCATAGTACGATTTCGTACTTTTGTCAATGGAATTCGGTACGTACTGTTTACCTGTTTTTTCTATATTCGTGAATTTATATCATAGCTGCCTGAAATTGCCAACAGGATATGGTTTGTTTCTGATTGTTACAGCAGTATTTTTCTGCTATGATGGATCGTGGAACTTGAATTCCAGTTTCTAAAGCAGAATCAATAATGGATTGTGGAGGCCAGGAATGATGATAAATGAGAAGTGTCCATGTAAAAGAAAAGAGTGTGAACGTCATGGAAAATGTGACGAATGCAGAAAACATCATGCCGAGTTTAAACGTCTGATGCATGTTGCCTGTGAAAGGAAAAAGCGGACAGGGAAGTCAGCTGGCGGTTCTTATTCATAATGGTTAAAAAAATAAAATGTAAGTTAAAAAACGTTCAATACCATTGTTTTGTGATGACAGATATAATAAAGATGCAGAGGTCAAAGCGAAATAAAAAGACGGAGGATAATTATGCAGATAAATGAAGTCATCAGAAAATATAGAAAAGAAAACAATCTGACGCAGGAGGAAATGGCGAATAGACTTGACGTTTCTGCACCTGCAGTTAATAAATGGGAGAGCGGAAGTACAATGCCTGATATTACGCTTTTGTCGCCGATTGCAAGACTTCTCCACATCTCATTAGATGAATTGCTTTCCTTTAAGGATAATCTAACTGATTTGGAAGTGACCAATATTGTGAAGGATATTGACAGAAGATTTGAAAGTCAAGAATTTGATGCAGTTTTTTTGCAGGATTGAAGAATTGGTAAGACAATATCCTAATTCTGAAAACTTGATTCTTTCTCTTTCTTGTATGGCCGATGCCCAGTGCCTGGTTCAGGGATTAAAAGATGTAGGAAGATATCGTGATTGGATTTTTTTCTGATCAGAATCCGGAAAGAAAAAGAAAGCTTGCGGCGATCTACAGTATAAGAGGTAATTTTGATGAAGCGTATAAAGCGTTAGAGGAGGTTCTTTTTTCCGAGTATCAGATTATGAGTGGAGCACTCCTTGGAATCTACATGATTGCAATGAAAACAGAGGATTATGAAAAAGCCCAGGACATCCTTGAAAGAGCCAGTAAATTGTGCGATCTGTTTGACATGGGTGCCTATAATAAGATATCAACAAAGCTCGATTATTATGTCTCTGTAAAAGATGCCTCCCAGGTTCTGCAGATGATGGATGATTTGCTGGAACATACAAATAGTTTGCTTGATTTCACGAAGTCAAAATTATTCGTACACATAAATTTTAAAAAATTAGATATGTCATTCATGGATAAGATTCTTGATAATTTATTGAAGCAGTTTCAAAATGACGAATCCTATGAGTTTATCAGAAAACACCCGGAATGTGCTAATTTTGTGAAGAAGTGGTATTCATAAGAGAGCATCTATTCTGATTCCCAAAACGGTGCTATAATGGTCACAATTGGTAGATGCGATTTATTTGAGTGTTTGGCTCATGAGTGTAATATTTTATAGGGAAAGAGGTGATATGGATGTACAATCCTCAGCTTGAAACTTTTATCCGTGTTGCGGACGCAGGCAGTTTTAATAAAGCAGCGGAGCAATCCTATATTACACCCACAGCGGTAATTAAGCAGATTAATCTGCTGGAAGCAGACTTGGATGTAAAACTTTTTGAGCGTACTCATCGGGGGCTGATACTGACAAAAGCCGGAATATCTCTATATAATGACGTGAAATATGTGATCCAGTATTGCAAGGATTCAGTCACCCGGGCAAAGAACGCCATGCAGGAGGGGGATAATGTACATCCTTTATTGAAAGTAATTCCCGTAGAATGGAATCACTCCATTCCTTATGGCCTGCTTTATTCACATGCTCCGTCGGAAACGGTAAAACATTTTCTGTCAGCACTTCGGACGGCTCTGCGTCAATAGATGGAAGGTTTACATACAACCTTTAGGTATAAACTGATGAACGAATCGAGACTTCTGCGGAAGCCTCGATTTTTTTATACTATAGGCAGTAAATGATATGGAAAAAGCTTGCTGAGGAGGGATGCGCGCATGAAGCAGGTGATGGTAATAGGGATTTTGGCTGTCTTTTTTATGACGGCATGGACTGTCTATGGAAATTCAGCCGAATCGAATCATTCCCGGGAGGTGCAGGATATGACATCGAACGCTATGGATGCGGAATATGAGGAGCGTACAGGTAATACAGTGGTGAGTAACCCATTTACCACTGATACCGCCATATCTGATGTTATGAATGACCCGGTTTTCGGAAATTACGGAAGGCTAATTTTCCCGGTGGATAACTGGTATTATAGTGGAGATACGCTGGGGATCTGTATTTGACCTATTACAGCAATATTGACCCGAATAAAACAGTGGAAATCGCAAATTACATGAAGGAACATGCCGCTTCGGGCGACACCATTTTTTATGATATTTACACAGAGGAAGAAAAAGCGGCTGATCCTGAAAAAGAAGATACCGGGCTGTTTTTCTTTAAGGGAACACCTGGTGAACGGTTTGCGGTCTGCAATGCGGGCGGAGCATTTGCCTATGTGGGGGCCATGCAGGACAGTTTTTCCCATGCCCTGGAGCTTTCTAAACAGGGGTATAACGCGTTTGCCCTGATCTACCGGCCTGGCGCACAGACGGTCTGTGAAGATTTGGCGCGGGCGATTCAGTTTATTTTTGAACACGCCGGGGAACTGGAAGTGAACACCAACGGCTATTCCCTGTGGGGAGGCAGCGCCGGAGCAAGAATGGCGGCATGGGTTGGTTCCTATGGAACGGCAGCTTTTGGAGCAGAGGACCTTCCGCATCCGGCAGCGGTCATCATGCAGTACACCGGATTAAGTGAATACAGTGAGGATGATCCCGCGACTTTTGTAACAGTCGGGGAAAGGGATGGAATTGCAAGCTGGCGCATTATGAAAGCAAGACTGGACGGTATGAGTGCCCTGGGAGTCGACACGGAATTCCATTCCTATCCGGGGCTTTCCCATGGCTTTGGTTTGGGGACTGGTACAATTGCGGAAGGCTGGATTGATGAGGCAGTCGCATTCTGGCAAAGGCAAGTGTAACACAGAAGTATTAGTTATGAATTTATAAAGGAGAACAAAAAATGAACAATTTTATTTTTGAGAACGCAACGAAGGTTTACTTCGGAAAGGGTTGTGTCAAAGAATACCTTGCCTGCCTTTCCAGTCATTATGGACAGACTGTCATGTTGGCTTATGGAGGCGGGTCTGTGAAGAAGAACGGTATCTATGATGAGGTCATGGCGTACCTGCAAAAAGCAGGGCAAAGCTGGCCCGGGAAAACAAGGTGGATCTGATCCTCGCCGTGGGCGGCGGCAGCGTCATGGACTGCTGCAAGGCAATTTCCATGGCGGCGGTGTATGAGGGCGATATCTGGAATGATTTCTGGGCAAGGCCCGGCGTCATTGATTTTGAACCGATTCCTCTGGGCATGATCGTTACCGTAGCCGGAACCGGCAGTGAAATGAACGGCGGTGCGGTTATTACCAATGAGGAGCTGAAAATCAAGACCGGACGTGATTATCCCAAATGCAATGCCAGGTTTGCACTGATGGATCCCACCTATACTTACAGCGTTCCGGAAAAACAGATGGTGTCCGGCGGCTTTGATATTCTGTCTCACATCATGGAGACCTATTTCAGTGAGCCGGATGAAGACAATGTGTCCGATGACATTTCCGAGGCTCTCATGCGGGGCGTCATCCGTGACCTGCGGGCAACAATCCAAAACCCGGAGGATTATATTGCTGCGGCAACAGGGGCAGATACGTTTGAGTTGGTGCCGGTGGAACCGTATACAGATGCGGATTTGAACTATAACGATGACAGCAGCCGGGTAGTGTATGAGCATGATAATCCTGATGCGAGAACAGTAGAGCTTGTGGAATCCACTGTTTCCGATTGGGAGTCTTATGATACCGTGTTTATCGGTTATCCCATCTGGCTTGCGTACCACAATTTGATACAATGCACCCAAGCGTGAGTTTGGGTGCAAATTTTAACGATAGCAATATCACCTATGCCGGGAGCGATAATCCTGGCACCATAAGGTGTCTTAGTACAACAGAAGACGGATGGATTTATTTCTTTAAGGAAAGTTTAGCAGCGTTTTTATCTACTCGCTTCTTCCCTAATGGATAGACGAACTTCAAGAATACTGCCGATAAAATAAATCCAATGGAAGGAACCAGACATGTTAAACTATAAATTCCTTCCACGACGGGTGCATCAAATGCAGTTGCTTGTGAATAACCGATTAATGTAAGCAATAAACCAATGATTCCGGAGGAAGCAGCCTGTGCAATTTTCCGGGAAAAGGAGTATACAGCAAAAATTGTTCCGTCAGAACGCTGTCCGGATGTTACTTCTGTATCATCAATAACGTCTGTTACCATTGCCCAGCAGATTAACTGGAATATTGCGATGCCGATGTACATGATGCCATAGAATACAACAAAAAGCCATGCATTATGCGTGTGCATAAAGTAAATAACTAATAGAGGAACCGCGCTAATAATGCAGGCGGTCATTGCCAAAGCACGGCGGCCAAATTTATCGGACAGCTTTACAGTAAATGGAGAGCATAAGAAAATTACGCAAATGCTTATCATGCCAGTCATAGCCTGGGCCTCTGTATTACCAAAATAGTTAGGGAAAACGTAAGAGGTCATGTTTCCCATAGTAAGCTGTGATAATTGTAAGCAAATAGATGCTAATACAAAACCAATTAATGCCCTGTTGTGTAATAAGCTGGAAATTAAATTTTTTAAATTGAATTTTTCAGTTGTAGTTTCTATCGTAACACGTTCAGTCGTTAAGTGATAGCAAAGTAAATAACAAAGTACAGCAGCAATGGAGCAAACTACAGCGGCAATAGATACTTTAGTTCCTGATAAAACTTTATTCCCGGCAGTATCTGTATAATATACCGTTAACGGGAGTACAACACTGATAAACATGCTCGCGAAAGAAGCGCCGATTGTTCTCCAGTTGGAAAGCTGGGCCCGTTCTTTGGGATTGCCGGTAATAGCGGATGCCATGGAACCATAAGGGATATTCACACCTGTATAACATACACTTCCCCAAAGCAGATATGTAAAGAACATCCAGAAAATTTTGAATCCCATAGACATGTCTTTAAACCAGCTTGCATACATAAGCAGGGACGCAACCGCTACAGGACCGCACATTCTGAGGAGCCATGGACGGAATTTACCGTTTTTCGTTGTTTTGCTCCGGTCTACAATCTGTCCCATTGTTACATCTGTGAAAGCATCCACAAATCTTGCAAGCATCATCATGATACCTACAAGCCCGGCGGACACCCCCATAACATCGGTGTAGAATTTGAGAAGAAAGCTGCTGGAAAGGATAAAGGTAAAATCGTTACCGAAGTCACCAAAAGCATATCCTATTTTATCCCTTAATCCAAACTTCCTTACAGGTTTTTCATTTGTTTGCATTTCGATTCCTCCTACATTCTGTTTTGAAGCAATGATACAACAAATAAAATGCATAGCGGTAGAATAATATTAATATGAATAGTTCGAAATTAATGTCGGAATGTGCTATACTTAGAAAAATGTAAAAGGAGATAGATGATCATGGATCAATTACAAAAATGTTATTTGTACATAAAAGATATTATGTATGCGGCGTTTAAAGTAGATACATTCCTTTCAGAGTACCCGTATCAGAACATTAAAGATATGGATAATGGATTGCGAAGTATTCTGCTAAAAGACTACGATATAGAAGAGAACCGAAAATATTTGATGGATATTGTTTCAAAAGTTGGAAATCGCCTTTCTTATGCAAAAAGTGAATTGGGATTTTCTTCCGTTGTATATATTACTTCGGAGAAATTCGGGTATGGTATGATTTCAGTCGGACCTTTTTTAAATCAGGAGATTGATAACACTTTTATAAGTGAAATTCTTACAAAAAATGAATATGAGTGCGGCTTTCGGAAAACGCTCCTATATTATTATGAATCCTTACCGGTTGTAAACGAAAACGCAATCATGAGCGCTTTGGCAATTCTATTAACACGAGAGCTGGATTTAGAGGAACCAATTGAACAAATACGTCAGATCAGTGAGAAGATTGCATTTGGACGAATGCAATATAAAAGCGAATTGGTGTACCAGTTTTCGGAAGAATTAAGTGTTACATACCGGGAGACACATAATATTTTGCTGGAGGCAGTTTCTCAGGGAAATGTGGATGTTGCAAACAAAACGCTTCCGTATTTATTTCCAAAAAATGGGAAGAAAAGCAGTTTATCACTCGGACAGCTGAAACTATTTGTGCATAGCCTGAATGTAAAATGTGAAACAGCGTTACTTATAGCCAATATACATCCATATTATGTAAAGAAATTATTTGCACAGTTAGAAGATCAGATTGAAAGAGAGAATCGATATTCAAATCTGGAAACTTTTTGTTATCAGATTTTACGAAAGTATTGTTTCTTAGTAAAAAACTATAGTTTATCTAATAATTCCAAAACGGTGCGGGATGCAATTAATTATATTCAATTACATGTGTGTGAACCATTGTCGCTGACTGTTCTGGCAGAAAAATTAGGAAAAAGTAAACAGTTTCTGTCTTCTGTATTTAAGAAAGAAACAGGAAAGACAATTACGGATTATATACAGGAGCAAAAAATGCAATATGCTACCATGCTTTTAAATTTATCGGATATTCCGATTCAGGATGTGGCGATGCAGGTGGGAATCAATGATACAAGCTATTTTACAAAGGTTTATAAGAAATTTACCGGGCTCACACCCGGGGAATATCGTAAGAGATTATATATATAATAAAATAGTGCAAAAAGTATTAATATTCTTCTAACGCAAAAATGCAAT
>DNJW01000046.1 GCA_003488965.1 Lachnospiraceae bacterium
CTCACCCTCCAAAATTAAATATTTTGTAATAATTATATAATATTACGAAGAATTAATCTACTATTTTGGAGAGAAACTGCTTATTATCTGTATCTTCCGTTAATATTTTTATATCAGCAGACGATCCGCCCAGCCAAAAGAATATTCCTATGCCGCCAAATCCTTCTTTTCATATACAAAATGCGCTACACCTGCACTGACCACGAACACCGCCGCACCTATAGCCAATGCCAATGCATCTATTTTCCCGCCGCTTAAAATATCCGCTGCATTGGCATAAGAAAACGGAATCACTGCTTTATAACCGGACAAATCCGGAATTATTCTTGCCATCAAGTCTAAAACATATAAAAGCAGCACGGTTCCAAGGCCAATTCCAAGCCTGTTTCTTTTCATAAATGAGGATACCGCATAGCAGATGGCTGCTATTTCCATCTGCATAAGAAACTGCATGATATGGTACAGTAAAAATTTATCTATAGGCATTTCCCCGCCCAGTACTGCAATACCTGCACCATACAATACCGTACAGAAAATATTAAACAAAAGAATATCCGTAAGCACCGCACACCCTTTAGCAGTAACTGCCCCTGTTCTTGAAACCGGCAGGGAAAATAAAAACTCGCCGGTATGTCCGTCCTCTTCCTTCGAAAGCATATTTGTGCTAATGATTGCGGCAAACATGGCTCCTCCCAAAGCATGTATAGTTCCTACTTCCGTTGCATAAAATCCGGTCAAAGTAGCTATGCTTAACTGGCTCATCCCAAAAGCATCGGAAAAGGCACCCATAGAAGCAAAATTTTCAGTCATGCCTTCCATGCTTTCCTGCATGCTGGAAAAAAGCAAAATACAGAAAAAACCCATTCCTCCCACACACAAGAACCAAATCAGCAGATTCTTTCCGTTTTCTTTCATTTCATGCTTATAAATTGTTCCCATTGCTGCCCTCCTTTGGCTCCTTGTAAAAATGCATAAATATTTCATCCAAAGACGGCTCTTCTATAAGAATATCTTTGATATCATGCCCTTCCAGTTCCATATACAATTGATTTAAATCCTTTTTATAAATGAAATCTTCCTGTATGCCGTCCCGTATCATCCGGATTCTTTTTGTGCTTGTTTTTGTTATATGAGACACCGTATCCACACATTGCAGCTTTCCTTCTTTCATAATAGCCACATTTTTGCAATATCGTTTTATTTCAGAGAGCACATGGGTGGAAAGCATACAAGACGCACCTTGGCTTACGTATTCCTGCACCAGCCGGAAAAATTCTGTCTGTATCAGCGGGTCCAGGCCGCTGGTGGGTTCATCAAAAACAAATAGCCGTGGCTTATGCTGCATAGCACAGACAATGCTGACCTTTTTACGGTTTCCTAAAGACAAATCACTGATTTTCTTATCCCCCTCCACTTGCAGCCGTTCGCAAAGCTTTTCTGCTTCCGCCCTGCAGTCCTTTTTTCTTACATCTGCCGCCAGCCGGATAACCTCTTTTACTTTCATGGACGGATAAAACATGGCTTCCGAAGGCATATACCCTATCTCATGCAAAAGACTGGTTTTTTCTTTTTTTATATCTTTTCCCAAGATGCGGATGCTTCCTTTTTCAAACCGGACCAGTCCTAACATGGAGCGTATGGTTGTAGATTTTCCTGCCCCATTGGGACCCAGAAAGCCAAAAATATCGCCTTCCTTAACGCAAAAGCTGACGTCCGAGATTCCCCTATGCTTCCCGTAATTTTTGGTCAGATGGCTTATTTCAATAATGTTCCCCATTTTTCTTCCTTTCCTGAAAAGCCTTTAAATCGCTGTTCAATAGCTTTTCATCAATCTTCCGCTTGGATTTATAAACAAGGAATGCGCAAAAATATACTATCAGTATATAAACGGCAAATCCCAGTTCCGCCGGCATATTCCTGTCAAACCATCTGCATAAATGCGAAGCACCGGTATAAACCGAAGTACAAAGAAGTATATAAAAGAGTTCTTTTCCCCCTAAATATTCCGCTTCGTCAAAATCCGACAATAAATATACCTGTATATAACCAATGATATAGGTCAGTCCAATCATTTCCGCCATATGCAGAATTTCAGCCGTACCCATACCATTGACCAGCCGGTACACCGAATAAAAAAACAAAATACAGAAAAAATATAGACATGCCTTGAACTCAATCCCAATTTCCTTCGTTAAGTAATGCTCCCATACCGATTTCATAAACATCCTTTTTTCATGTTTATTAGATACTGTCTTATTCACGCCAAACACCTCCCCTTAACCTTTTCCTGAAATCAGATGCATATGTTCTTGATATCATAAGATGCTCCCCATTGCACATCGTTGCATCAATACGGTTTGACGGCAGGCTTTTTAGCCTCTCCACTTTATCGATATTAAGAATCATTGATTTACTGCAGCGGAAAAAACTGATACTGTCCAAAAGCTGTTCCAGCCTATTCAGGGTATAATCAATACGTATCACATCCTCCTCCGTATAGGCAAAGGTCTTTCCATCAATACTCTCTATATACAGAATTTTCGGCACTTCCAAAAGAACCAGCGTCTTTTCCTTCCACCCCCTTATCTTTTGCTGCTCCCCGTTCAGAAAATTCAAAATACGCTCCACATCCGGTGTCATATGGCGATAGTTCAAAATCACCTCATCTTCGCCCTCGGCAATCTGCCTGATTGTATATTTCATCTGCATTCTCTCTCTTTTTCTATATGTAATTGTTATCTTAGCAGACGAGGAACGATATGGCAATCTCCTTGACCTTAAGGTACACTTTTTTCCTTGTGAAATGCATGTAAAAAAGTGGCTTCGCCACTTCATGAAGAACCTACGGTTCTTCGCCAATTTATGTCCTTCTGGCGAAGGACTTTCCTATAAGGTAAA